>JAAYOY010000119.1 GCA_012520035.1 Bacillota bacterium | reverse complement strand
CCCTACCCCTGCCCCGCCCTCTGGTTGAACCCCGCTGCCATCTTCACCTGCCATCTCTGCTTCTGCACCGGTTGCAGCGCCGGCCGGGGCTCCGCTGTTAGACATACTGTACGCCATTTCCATATCCCCCGCCTCGGCCATTTCCTGCGGAGCCATCGCCGGCGCTGAATCCTTAGTACCAGCGCCCCCGCAACCGGCCAGGCCGGCAAGGGAAAAGATAACCAGCATTAATACCGCCATATAATGGAAATGCTTTTTCTTACTGAACTTAACCATCTTTTTACTCCTACCCTTAAATCAAAGGATAAGAGTTCTCCCCCCTTTTTTTATTCTACTAATAAAACGTTTCAACCGTAAAAAGGTTCCCCCCCCCGCCCCTCCGGAAATATATTTTTGCGGAAATAAATAATTAATCTCCAACTTAAAAAATAAACCGGAAGATTAAACCTTCCGGCTACAAAAAAGCAGTATCTTTAAAATACCTTTAATAATTTTAGCTTTACCTCTTCCCAAGCTCCTCAATCTTCTGCAATGCTTCGCCTGCAGCCTGGCCAAAGTCAGCCACTTCTTCCGGTTTAAAGCTGCAAAGGGCAAGGCGGTCTTCCTCCAGGCCGACGTCCTTGAGGATGGATTTAACACGGCTCACGCGCTGGCCGGCCCAGTAAAGTGTTTGCTGGAAAGGACAGGTGTTTGTCTCGTTTTCCGCGCAGCCCGCTACAATTACTCCATCCGCACCCAGCTCAAAGGCCTTGAGCATATGCAAAGTATCGATCTTGGAAATACAGGGGAATTTTACAACCTCCACGTTAGCGGGTTTATCTTTGAGGAAATTGTTAAATTCCGGCAGGGCATAGGCACCGAGCCCGCAGGATAACACCAATACTGACGGTTTTCCGTTTCTGGAAGCCACCAACCGCTTAACAGCAGGCTCCAGTTCCTTTTCCGCTTCTTCAATATACGGGGCTCGAAATTCAATAGCCAGGTTCGGACATACGGTCAGGCAGAGCCCGCAGGCCTGGCATTGGAAATCGCGGATCATCAGATCGCCCTGATCGCTTACTACGGGCACGTTATAGGGGCAGGTGCGCAGACAGGTCAGGCAGTCTGCGCATTTTTCCACAATCCTCTGCGCTCCGGCAGCGCATCCAAGGCAGCGGGCGCTTTCCCATACGGCCATAGCCATGGTATAGCCTTTTTCCACCGGCCGGAAGTTATCGGAACGCTCTTCCGGGGTGAGCATCGGAATCTCGTGGCGGTCTATTCTTTTCACTTTCTCCGCTACATCGGAAGCCAGCTCGGGCAGGGGCTGTTCTTCTTCAATCATCGAGCTAATGAAAGGTTTCCCCTCCAGGTAGTAACTAATCGCCATGGCAGCTACCCTGCCGTTGGCCATAGCTTTTACTGCCGTACTGGGGCCGTTTACGATCTCACCGCAGGCGAAAACCCCTTCTACCGGTGTTTTCATGGTGGCAGGATCAAATACCATTCGTCCTCTCTCGTCTACAGGGATATCGGCTTTCTTTACAGCTTCGAGATCGGCCCCCTGTCCAATGGCAAAAATAACGGTATTACCCGGCACAAACATCACATTATCTTCATTATAGGTAGGATTAAACCTTCCCTGCGCGTCAAAAACAGACGAGCATTCCTTAACTTCCAGTCCTTGAATTACCCCGTTTTCTATCCTGATGGCCTTGGGGCCCCAGGAGCAGTTGAACTCAACCCCCTCCTCCTTGGCCTCCTCGATCTCCCAGGGAAAAGCAGGCATCTCTTTCTCCGATTCCAGGCAAACCAGCCTTACCTTTGACGCGCCACAGCGGACAGCCGAGCGAGCAACGTCCATCGCCACATTGCCGCCGCCGATAACAACTACCTCACGCCCGTCAAGCCGGAAGTTGTCCCTTTTCGAAGCCCTTAAAAAATCCAGCGCCAGTAGAACATCGCTGTGATCGGCTCCCGGAATAGGCAAGCCGCGGCTGGCCGTAAGGCCGACTGCTATAAGTATCGATTTGAAGCCTTCTTTCCGAAGGTCTTCCACACCAAAATCAGTACCGAATTCTACTTCTGTCTTGAATTCAATGCCAAGTTTTTTCAGGTTTTCAATATCCTTCTCTACAGTTTCATCGGGAAGACGATAAAGGGGAATAAAGTTCCGCGGAGCACCGCCCAGATATTTTTCACGTTCAAAAACAGTAACGGAGCAACCCTGCAGCGCCAGGTCAAAAGCTGCTATCAACCCTGCCGGTCCGGAACCGATAATGGCTACCTTTTTAGCGGGATCGGCCTTTGCCGGAGTCGGAAAATCTGCCTCTCCAAACTCCACCGCCGCTCTTTTTAAACCCCGAATGGAGAGAGGTTTATCAACATTCTGGCGCCTGCACTCATCTTCGCAATGGTGTGCACAAATTGTACCGCAAACCGAAGAAAGCGGGTTTGACCTTTTTATGGCCTCCAGAGAGCGATTAAAATCTCCGATAGCAATCAGACGCAAATACTCCCGCACTTCCTGATGAATAGGGCAAGCCGCCTGACAGGGGGGGATACCGGGAGAACCCTCTTTTAATACACTGCTGGCATTTGTCATCTTTTCCACTCCTTCTAAATTATTTGCCTCCTTCCGGAACTCCGTGCTTCAAAAGGCAGAAAACATCCCCAGATTAATTAACCTGACCTCCGTTCTTTCTTTTTATAATTATTCTTCTTCAGAAACATTTTTCCTGCTGGAAAACATGGATTTTTTCAACTTTCAACCTTTCCTCCCCAACTCCGAACTGTCTTTATAAACCGGCAACATTACACGGACCGATTAAAAGGATTTGTATTTTTAAAAAGCGAATTACTATTAAACAGAAAATAAACAGTAAACAGCATACTCATGATTTTGAAAGGAGGTCAGGCCATTTGCCGGCAGTGAATGGCCGCACTAACAGTGGTAATAGTTCCATATAAAGGGAAAATACCAAAAGTCGCCAAAGGGGCTTTTGTGGCACCCACAGCAGCGCTTGTCGGTGATGTAACAGTAGAAGAAGGGGTAAGCATCTGGTTTGGAGCAGTTCTGCGCGGGGATGTCGGCCCTATTGTAGTAAAAGCAGGTGCCAACCTGCAGGATAATACTGTGGTCCATACCCATTTTGACAGTAAGACCGTTATTGGGGAAAATGCATCAATTGCCCATGGCGCGATATTACATAATTGTACTATAGGAAAAAGCGCGGTCGTGGGTATTAATGCTGTGGTACTGGATGGCTCAAGGATAGGGGACGAAGCAATTATCGCTGCCGGCAGTGTCGTAGCTGTTAACACTATAATACCGCCCCGGTGCTTAGCAGTTGGTATCCCGGCAGAAGTAAAAAAGGAAATTTCCGGGAATTCACTCTGGTATGTCAAAAAAAGCAGCGAGGCATATCACGATCTGCGCGATGACTACCTGAAGCAAAGTTTAGGGATTATTCAAGAATCCGGGGATGTTTAATTCCGGTCAAGAAAAGAATAAGCATTTGATCAGGCTCAATTTGATCGGGCTCTGTTAAAATAATTCTGTTGAGATAGCGTTGATATTCAATTGTATAAGAGGCAACGCCCGGGCACATCAAAATTAACTAAGGGAAGTCAACCGGCTTCCCTTAATCGCTTATACCCGTTTTTTCATACAAAATCACACGCTATTATTTTGCTTTTAATTTACCAAGGAGATAAAGGCGCAGGAGATTTAACGCTGTTTGTGTGGCCCTTTGCTTTACATCCTGACGGTCTCCCCAGAATTCGTAGCGGTTACTAAATTGAAAACGATCGCTTTCCAGGGCTATATAGGTTAACCCTACGGGTTTACCAGGGGTCTCCCCCCCGGGACCGGCTATCCCGGTTATACCCAGCCCGATATCTGCATGGCAGACTCGGCGGACGCCCGATGCCATCTCCCGGGCAACTTCATTGCTGACTGCCCCGAGAGAAGCTATCAACTCTGGATTGACACCGAGAATATTGATTTTAGCCTCATTGCTGTAGGTTACCAGGCCGGCCAGGAAGTACTTTGAACTATCGGGAATGTTGGTCAAACGGTGGCTTAATAGCCCCCCACTGCAGGATTCCGCCAGAGCCAGCGTTTTACCCTTTTCCCAGAGCAGTTTAGCCACCGCATATTCCAGATCCTCTTCATCCTCCCCGTATATATAGTCGCCGAGGATCGCCCTGACCTCCTCCGCTTTGCGTTCAATAAGTTCCTCTGCCTCCTCCGGGGTACTGCTGTGCGCGGTAATGCGCAAATGAACTTCCGCTCCCTTCGCCAGGGGTGCCAGGGTGGGGTTATCCTGATTTTCCAGCAGGGGCTGGATCATCTCCGCCATGGCTGACTCCCCCAGGCCAAAAACGCGCAGCACTTTGGACTGCAATACACCCAGGTTTCCCTGGTCCCGCAATTTTTCACGCAACAGCGGGATAACCTGCTCCTTAAACATCGGTAACATCTCCCGTGGCGGGCCCGGTAATAAAATAATTAATTTCCCTTCTCTCTCCAGGTAAATGCCGGGAGCAGTTCCTCTGTCATTATGAAACAATCTGCCCCCCTGTGGGACCATTGTCTGCCTGAGGTTCATCGCAACCATCGGTCGTTTAAAACGCGCAAAAAATTTTTCCAGCTTTTCTTCCCAGGCTTTATTTTTCTCCAGGGGAAGCTCCAAAACCCTGGCCACAGTTTCCCGGGTTATATCGTCTTCGGTAGGACCCAGGCCTCCGGTTAAGATGATTAAATCAGCCCTGCTCAATGCCTGGCGAAAAACATCCGCAAGCCTTTCTTCGTTATCCCCTACTACCGCCTGGTAATAAACACCTACTCCAAGAGAGGATAGCTCCCTGGCGATATCCCTGGCATTGGTGTTGGTAGTCTGTCCCATAAGAAGCTCGGTTCCTACGGCAATTATCTCACAGCGCACTCTATCTCCTCACTTTCTATATGTATTTTACAATATAATATACAATATAATATTATCTAATTTACAGATCGACAATGCATATAATAAAAGAATCCCTGTCAAAAGTCATCTCGTAACAGGGATTCGGGCTACCGGGAATATAGGATCTGCTATACCCATCCACGCAGCTTAATAGCATCTGCAACCCTTTTCACAGCAACTACATAAGCTGCCTGTCTCATATTTATTTTATATTCCCTTGAAGTATTCAGTACGGAATGATAGGCAGCGGTTATTTTTTTGTCCAACCGCTCATATACTGCTTCTTCGTCCCAGTAATACATAGAAAAGTTCTGGACCATTTCAAAATAGGAGACTGTTACTCCCCCCGCATTGCATAAAAAATCGGGCAAAAGATGAACGCCTTTTTGATATAAAATTTCATCCGCTTCCGGTGTAGTAGGTCCGTTGGCAAACTCTGCAATTATTGCCGCCTTAACCCGCGGGGCGTTAATCTCTGTAATGACGTTTTCCAGTGCGCACGGGCAAATCACATCCACATCCAGTTCCAGCAGCTCTTCATTGGAGATAGCTTTTGCGCCCGGATAATTGATCACCGAACCGGATTTCATTTTATGCTCATATACGGATTGAGGATCAAGGCCGTCTTTATTATATAACCCGCCCCTGCTGTCACTAATCGCGGTTATTTTACATCCGAATAATGTGCCGGCCAGGCTTGCCACATGGTAACCTGCATTTCCATAACCCTGTACGGCAACGCTCGCGCCGTTTAAATCCAGGCCGCAGACTTTTGCCGCTTCACGCAAAACATAAAGGCCGCCGCGAGCTGTCGCATCGCCTCTCCCAAGCGAGCCTCCTAGAACAGGCGGCTTACCGGTGATAACGCCAAATTGATTTTTACCGGCGATTTTAGAGTATTCATCCATCATCCAGGCCATAATCTGGGGATTTGTATATACATCCGGCGCAGGAATATCTGCTTCCGGGCCGATAAACTGCCAGAGGGAGGAGATATAGCCTCTGCTCAGACGTTCAAGCTCACCCATTGACATCTCTTTGGGGTTACAGATAACACCGCCCTTACCGCCGCCAAGGGGCAAGTTCAGAAGAGAGCTTTTCCACGTCATCCAGGTCGCAAGTGCTCTTACCGTATCAATAGTCTCGTGAGGATGGAATCTGATACCTCCCTTTGCGGGCCCCAGGGCATCATTATGTACCACCCTGAAACCTTGGAAAACCTTGACAGATCCGTTATCCATGCGCACAGGAATGGAAACGTGTATTTCCCTCTTCGGAACCCGGATTATCGCGTGTATGTTTGGATCAAGGTTAAGAAAATCCGCACAGTTATCACATTGTTTTTGAGCAATTTCAAAGGGATTGGTGCTGATTAGTTTCTGATCCTTCTTTTGAGCTTTTGTCATATATCTTTGTACCTCCCGTTATCCAAACCGCCGAACAAAGAAAATATTACCTTCAAATTTTGAAAATATTTTCGCAATGTGGCAACTTTTTTTTAATTATAATTAAGGATTTTCTTCATGTCAATAATTTTTGGATTCCCTGAACCGCTATAAACCGCATCTTGCCGCCAACCTGTTTGACAAAACTCGCAACCGGCCTGCCTGCATAAGGGGGCAGCTCATCACCGCTGCAATAGGCAAAATGTTAATTTGACGGCAAACTTGAAAATTTATTAGGAGCAAAAGTCAATTCTATGTTAAAATAACATTATAGGTGACGAACTTTAAGATGGGGAATTGTATTTATGGAGCAAAGCGCATTAGAAAAACTGTACCATCAGTATTTTAACAAAACGTACCGTACCGCATACCTGGTCACGGGAGATCATCAGATGGCCGAAGATGCAGCACAGGAAGCGTTTTTTAAGGCCTTTTCCAATCTGGATGCATTAAGAGACCTGAATAAATTCGGCTCCTGGGTTAATGTAATTGCAAGCAATTACGCCATAGATATGTTGAGGAAGAAGAAAAAAATGATCTTTACGGATAATTTTGCTGTACATGCCGATCGCAACCCGGGCAACTCGCCGCAGGATGCCTGGGAAAAGAATGAGGAAGCCCAGGAAATAAGAGATGCTCTGCTGCTGCTTGAACCGGAAGAACGGGAAATTCTTGTATTAAAATATTTTAACGAGTTAAGCATAAATGAAATTTCCGCCATCGTTAATGTTCCCCAGGGAACAATTAAGTCACGGTTGTTTCGTGCCCGAAAAAAAGTTCGTAAATTACTGCAACCCAAAAAACAATAATAACGTCTATTAGGTAAGCTTGATAGGATTTAAATTCTCTCTTTTCCAAAGAAAAGAGGTAGATATTAACTATGCAAAAGATAACACAAAAACAACTTGATAAAATGCTCAGCCAGTGTTTCCAGGAAGAAGCCCGGCGGGTGGAAGTACCCTCCAGTAAAAAACTCTGGGCTGACCTGCAGGAGCGGTTGGAAAGCGCAGGCATGCAACAAATCGAGGAAAAACTGGTGCAACTGCAGCAGGCTCCGCCAAAAAAGAAACAGGTGTTTCATAAAGTACACAACATTTTTTGGAGAAAACACAAATACCTGACCGGACTCGCTGCAGCCTGCCTGGTTATGCTCATTATTTCGCTGCAAGTCGCGCCCTCCTCAGGGATGAGCAACTTTGTTCAGAGGTTCCTTACTTTTATGGGCACTGAAATGAGCACCAAACCGGCTCTGGATGATCAGAATTTTAGTAGCGGAACTCTGAAAATGAAAACTGAAGATGCCGTACAAATAGAAGAAAGCGGGGAGAAAAGAGAGTTGCCGATAAAAGCAGGTGAAAGGGCGGCTTCCCTGCCTCCTCCAGCCGAAGGGGCTGTTCCGCAGGAGAGCGCTGAAGCTGAAAGCTATAGCTTATTCATTGGCGAATCCCCAGATCAAATTTTTTCAGTACAAGAAGAGATTAGTGGGCAAAAAGAAGGTCCGGCTCAAGATCAGGAACACGAAGAACAGGGTCGGGGTTTAGGACAGGAGCAGGATCCGGGACAGGGTTTTGCACAAAACGCCATGCTGGAGGAAACCTTACAAGAATCGATACTGTACGATAAAGAATTATTTTTTTCAGAGTTAAATGATTGTAAAGACCTTGCTCCGGAAAAAATCTGGCGGATCGATTCTGTTCCCGAAGGCTTTGCTTTTAATGAGGCTGTTATTGCCAGAACCGATACTTTTCTTCATAGCGTTTCTCAGAAATATACAAATGAGGAGGATAAAGTAATCTCGTTATCACAGAAGTTTTTCCCAAGCAGAGTTCCCGAAGATACGCAGTTAACAACATCCGGCAGCCTGGCACACCCTATCCAGGTTGGCCTTTACAGCGGTTACATTATCTGTGAAGAGAACGGAATTTATACAATAACGTGGAAACAAAATAATTCTATTGTTGCTTTATCCGGGCAGTTGGCAGAAAAGGAGCTCTTTGATATAATAGATGCCTTGATAGAATCCTAAATCGCTTTTGGAGAGGTTTATTCGCGATGAAAGCGATGTCTAAAATAATATCTATTGATATTTCTCAATTAAAACCCGGTATGATTCTAGGCCAGGATATTCGGGACAATCCAAACGGGATTATTTTACTTTCTGCAGGAAGTAAAATAACTGTAAAAGCACTCCTGGCTATTAAAAAGTTTAATATCCAGGGGAAATGTTTAGTTTATACTGAAGAGTGCAGCATAGGTTCGCAAGAGAATCACCATCAAGAAATTATAAAACAGAAAATCAGCAGACAGGTTCCGATTAAAATTAACAAAAGAGATCTTCAGGCTAGAAAAATTTACAAGGACACCTTTAAAACTGTAAAAGATTTTTATAATAAATCCGGTATCAATGCAAATGTAGATTTATATGATATAACCAAAGCTGCTGAGGGTATCGCCGCTGAAATTATAAGTAATCATCAGGTGTTAATACAAATCGCCTTACTTAAAGCAGTCGATAACTACACCTTTTCCCATGCGGTGCATGTTTCTATTTATGTATCGGCCCTGGCCAAGTTTCTAAATTTTACAACCAAACAACTCCAGGAAATAAGCCTTGCAGGTCTCCTTCATGATATTGGGAAAATGGATATTCCTCTTGATATAGTAAACAAACCCGGCAAGCTATCCGATTCAGAATTTAGTATTATGAAAGAACACGTTCGTTACAGCTTTAACCGCCTCTGCAATTTCAGCGAGTTGAATGATAATGTGCTGAGCGCCATTTTGCAGCACCATGAAAGAATGGATGGCAGCGGCTATCCGCAAAAATTAAGAGGGGAGCAAATACATCACTGGGCCCGCCTCTTAGCAATAGCTGATGTCTATGATGCTGTTACCACCGACCGGGTCTACAGAAATGCTCTCCTTCCACATGAGGGCGCCGAGATACTCATGGGGAACAGCGGCAAACTGGATATGCAATACCTCAACATTTTTCTACGCAATATGACCTTTTATCCTGTCGGCTGTAAGGTTGTTTTAAGCACCGGTGAAATAGGAACAGTGGTAGCCCTGCACCGCGATATGCCATTGCGTCCTGTTATCCGGATCACTGGAGAAGACAGTAAAGATATCCGCACCATCAACCTCTTAAACAACCTTACCACTTTCATAACGGGTATTGTTAAGGATTAGTAACTCATTACTACAAAAGGAAAAACATAACAACCATGCTTTTTTTTTATATTTCAAACCGAAAATCCCGGGGAAAAAACAGACCGGACTGTTTGTATGGAAATAAAATAAAGGAAGAAATAAAAAGCGGTTTCCTCAAAAGTATTCCCGTTGTTCTAGGCTATTTCCCAATAGGGTTTGCCTTTGGCATACTTGCAGCAAATGCGGGAATGAGTATTTTGGAAGTTTCCCTCATGTCACTGCTCGTTTACGCCGGGTCCGCCCAACTCATTGCTGTAGGACTCCTTGAAAACCAGGCAGGGTTGTTAACGCTTACCATTACCACTTTTTTGGTGAACTTGCGGCACCTGCTTATGAGCGCTGCTCTGGCGCCATATCTTGGGCACCTGGGACGTTTGCAGCAGGCTTTTTTCGCTTACGAACTAACCGATGAAGTCTTTGCCGTGCACAGCATAGACTTTGAAAATGAAAAATTGCCCCCCCAAAAAAGAATTTTTGTAACCAATACAACTGCCCACCTTTCATGGATCAGCAGTTCTGCCCTCGGAGCATATACAGGTTCCATACTTACAAATCTGGAGGCCTGGGGACTTGACTACGCCCTGCCCGCTATGTTCATTTCCCTGCTGGTCCTTCAAATAAGAACCCGCAAGCATGTTACCGTAGCAGTAATATCATTATTGCTTTCCACACTGCTCTTCCGGGGTTTCGGCGGCCACTGGCACATTATTGTCGCTACCCTGATAGGTGCATCCCTCGGGCTCGCACTACAAAAAAAACAGGTATTAAAAGACACGGCACCTTGATCTGACATACTCAATCTCTATCTTCAACCACTTATTAATCTTACTTAAAACAGATAGAAAGATACAGCGCTTGATTTGGTATGCAGCACAATAAACAAAGGGAGTTAAAGCTATGCATTATGCCTCAGAAAAAATGATACTGGCAATTTTCCTCATGGCAGCAGTAACCTATCTTCCCCGGTTTCTACCCCTCTTTTTTCTGTCCCGCCGGAAACTTGCCCCGCTCGCCGAGGTCTGGCTTTCCTATGTGCCCGTGGCTGTACTGGCATCTTTGCTTGGCCCCGCTTTACTAATGGCAGAAGGCAAACTAACCATTCGGATAACTGAAAACATATATTTCTGGGCAGCCCTGCCCTCATTTGCCGTCGCGCTATCTACCAAAAGCATGTTTTTTACTGTACTTACAGGGATGGTAAGCGCGGCGCTTTTAAGATTGTTAATATAGCCTGAGTACATTATCACAATAATCACAGATTAGCAAAAGAATATTTCAGGTCCAGTTTCTTTAAACCCTTTATACCCCCACCTGCTATAATTCTACTACTATTTCAGACCCTTGTCTTTTAAGCCTCCACCTGTTATAATAATAAAGCGTAAAGTGATAATACGGGCCCGTAGCTCAGATGGGAGAGCGCTAGAATCGCACTCTAGAGGTCAGGGGTTCAACTCCCCTCGGGTCCACCAGCGATTTGTTGTGTGGATGCCCATTTTATCGCATTTTGTGGGCGTCCCTTTTTTTTCTTGGGCTCCCATTTTCTAGCGATCTCCCTCCGAGTACAGCCAAAGTACAGCCATTTTTTCTATATAAGTTGAATTGCTTCTTTTTCGGCTCTTGCCTGGGCTTCCTTGGAGAACGTTTT
>JAAYOY010000118.1 GCA_012520035.1 Bacillota bacterium | reverse complement strand
TTTTTCTACCGTAATTCAATACTGCAACTCTTTCGGAGATCCCCATGACAACTTTCATATCATGCTCAATCAACAAAATGGTTTTATTCATTTCATCCCTGATTCGGGAAATCAATTCCATTAATTTTCCTGTTTCCTGAGGGTTCATGCCGGCTGCCGGCTCATCGAGCAACAATAGCTCCGGATCCGCCGCCAGCGCACGGGCTATCTCAAGCCGCCGCTGCTCACCATAGGAAAGATTTTTTGCCTGCTCATTTTTTTTATTATCCAGGCCGACAAAAGCAAGCAGAGACATTGCGATATCCCTGGCGTCTGCTTCCTCACGTTTATCGCGCGGCCGCTGCAATATAGCGCCGATTAACCCCGAACAGGTCCTGGCATGCCTGCCCACAAGCACGTTGTCAAGGACGGTCATTTTACCGAAAAGGCGTATATTTTGAAAGGTTCGGGAAAGGCCTTTTGCTGTAATCTGATAGGGTTTTAAGCCGTTAATTTTCTCTTTCTTAAAGTAAATTTCACCCTGGGAAGGCTGATAATGCCCCGTAAAAAGGTTAAAAAGCGTAGTTTTACCGGCTCCATTGGGCCCGATCAGGCCCATTATCTCGTGTTTTTTTACGCAAAAATCTACCTCTTCGACAGCCTTTAACCCCCCAAAATATCGGCTAACCTTTACAGCATCAAGGACATAATCATTGGAAAGCGATACTTCAGACAAAACCTTCATCCCCTATAAAAAATTTAAATATCCTGGTTTTTTTGTTTTTTCAACCTTAGCTTTAATTTTGATAAGAAAGGGCTTTCTGTTAAATTACTTTTACTAAGAATCTCCTCACCCATTATTCCCTGTGGCCTTAACCGCATCATAATAACAAGAATCGCACCGTAGAACAACTGCCGGTAGTCGGCGCTAGCCCGCAAAAATTCCGGGATAGCGGTTAGAGCTGCGGCGCCGATGATGGAACCCCACATATTACCCAGGCCGCCCAGCACGACCATGCAAAGGTATTCTATGGACTTTAAAAAACCAAAACTGTTGGGTTGGATATAACGAAAATAATGGGAAAAAAGCCCGCCTCCAAGGCCGGCAAAGAAGGCGCCGACACCAAATGCAAGAATCTTATAGTAGGTGGTATTAATGCCCATGGATTCAGCGGCCGTTTCGTCTTCACGGATAGCTATCAGTGCCCTGCCTACCCTAGATCTTATTATACGGTATAAAACAAAAAGTGTCACTAGTACGGAGATAATCACCCATAATAGCGTTGTATCTTTAGGTATACCCCTTAGGCCAACTGCTCCTCCGGTTATCTCCAGGTTCAAAAACACAATGCGCACTATTTCACCAAAACCAAGGGTAGCTATAGCAAGGTAATCGCCTTTGAGTTTCAAAGTAGGAATCCCGATTAAAATACCAAAAAAAGCAGCCACTAAACCTCCACAAAGAAGGGAGACAAAAAAAGGAAGGCCCAATTTGAGAGTGACAAGAGCGCTGGCATAAGCCCCAACACTCATAAAAGCAGCGTGTCCAATTGACAACTGCCCGGTAAAACCGGTTATTAGATTTAAGCTGGATGCCATAATAATATTTATTCCTACCAGGATGATTATCTGCAGATAGTAAGCACTAATCAATCCACCTGTCACCTTCTTATACGACTATACTTTTTCCTGTAACGAGCTGCCAATTAAGCCCGATGGTTTAAAAAGAAGCACAATAATTAATATAGCAAAAGCCACGGCATCCCGGTACTGCGAAGAAATATAAGCTGCCCCCATCACTTCGGCGATCCCCAGTAACAATCCTCCGAGCATCGCCCCCGGTATACTGCCGATACCTCCCAAGACGGCAGCTACAAATCCTTTCAACCCCGGCATCAACCCCATCATCGGAGTAACAGAACGGAAATAAATTCCGACCATTACACCGGCTGCAGCGCCCAGGGCTGAACCCACTGCAAAAGTAACAGTAATTACTTTGTTTATATTAATACCCATGAGGCTGGCGGTATCCTTGTCCTGAGCAGTTGCGCGCATGGCAATACCTATTTTGGTTTTCTGTATTAAAAAGGTCAGACCCAGCATTAACAAAAACGATACTATAAGAATAATTACCTCTACCTTGGATACAGTAACAAAAGAGGTTTTATATACCTTGGAAACAAAAGGGCTGGGAAAGGAATATGGACGAGATCCCATAATTAACAAAGCCAAATTCTGCAAGAAGATTGAAGCACCGATAGCGCTAATCAGTGCCGCCAACCTGGTAGAACGCCTCAGAGGACGGTAAGCCAAATATTCCAAAGTTATTCCCAGCAGGCTGGCCAGAGCCATGGCTAAAAAAAAGGCTATAAAGAAAGGGACTTGATAAACGGTTACAAGAATCATCCCGACAAAAGCGCCAAACATGTATATTTCACCATGGGCAAAATTGATTAATTCTATAATTCCGTACACCATGGTATAACCCAAAGCAATGAGGGCATAAGTGCTGCCCAGGACTATCCCGTTTATTAACTGTTGAAAGAACATCGCCCCACCCCAATACTAATCTGCCTTTAATCTAAAAATACTGGAGAGGAGGGAAAGTCTCCTCCTCTCCCTATCTGCATATTAAATAAATGACTGATTACCTGATGCGATCAAACGCTCCGCCTTCAACTTTCAAAATCAGCACATCTTTGATCGTATCCCCTTCTTCGTCAATACTCGTGTTGCCGGTAATCCCGGGGAAGTTTTCGGTTTCGGCAATACCTTCCCGTATTTGTTCAGGAGTAGTGCCTTTTGTTTTAATCGCTTCAATGACAATACGGGCAGCATCATAAGCCTGGGCGGCAAACATATCAGGTTCTTCATTAAAAAGCTCTCTGTACTTGGTCACAAAGTTTTGCACAGCAGGGGACTCGTCCCCGGAATGGAATCCGGCTGTAAATATAGCACCTTCAACCGCATCGGCACCTATTTCTACAAGCACCGGGGAATAAAAACCATCAGCACCTAGAAGCTGAACTTCAAGACCCTGCTCCTTGGCCTGCTGGGCTATCTTGGCAGCTTCTGTATAATAGCCGGCAATAAATATGGCCTCGGGATTTTGTTGCTGGATATTGGTAAGCTGCGGCTTAAAGTTTTCATCGTTATCCATAAAAGCCTCGACAGCTAATACTTCCGCCAGCGATCCGGCTGTTTCTTCGAAGGCATTTTTTAAAGCTACTCCATAGTCATTATTGGTATAGAGAATGGCAAATTTGCTCAAGCCCAGTTCCGTAACAGCATACTCCGCCAGCTGAGAGGCCTGCACTTCATCGGAAAGGCAGTTCCGGAAAAGATATGGGTTCCCCACAGTAAGCCCGGTAGCCGTAGATGAAGGAGAGATTGTCGGTATTTGAGCACTCATGATAATCGGGCCGCCTGCTTCAGACTCTGAGCTTAAAACGCCCCCGACAATCACATTTACTTTGTCCTGTTCCGCCAGTTTGGAGAAAGCATTGGCCGCTTTGGACCAGTCCCCCTCGCTATCTTCAGCCAGCAGTTCCAGAACAACGCCCTCGATTTCGTTGTTTTCATTAACCTCATTTACAGCAATTTCTACACCGTTTCTAACGCTTTGCCCATAAGTAGCAGCTCCTCCTGACAGTGGCCCAACCATACCAACTTTTACCACTGTAGATTCCGGGGTTTCCTCACCTTCCTGCGCCGGCCCCGGATCTGGACCTGATGCCTGGTCATTACCGCCGCATCCAGAAGATACCAAAATCGCTAAAAGCAACAAAACAGACAGTAAACTTAAAATTTTTTTGGTCATTATCATACTACCCCCTTATTTATACAAAAGAAATTGTTTTAGATAAAAGTTCCCCCTCATTTCCCCCCCCCTTTAAGACTGAATTATCTTTAAAAAAAAGTTCAAAATTACTTATTCCACATAATAATAAAAAAACCTTCTTTAAGAGTCAATTTAAATTTTGGTTTTTTGAAAAAAATAATTTGAAAAATAATTGCTTTATAAAAATTAGCGGTGCATTTGGAACATTAACATGTCTCCAAATGCACCGCTTGAAACCACTGTTTATTTTAGCTTGACGAAGCCTGTTCCCTCTGCTGCTGTTGTTTAGGTTGGTCAATACCTTTTTTAGTAAAAACAAGTTTTTCTTCATCTTTATCTTTATCTACAATAATGGTGTCTCCCGCTGTAAAGTATCCTTTTAGCATCTCCTCAGAAATACCGTCTTCAAGCCTTTTCTGGATAACACGCCTCAGCGGGCGGGCACCATAGGTGGGATCGTACCCCTCCCTGGCAAGCTGACGTTTTGCTTCTGCTGTAACTTCTATCTGCAAGCCATATTCTTTGATGCGTTTTGCAAGATCGTTTAACATCAAATCTACTATTTGGCCAATATCCTCCTCAGTAAGTGGCTTGAAGACAATCAGATCGTCCACCCTGTTCAAAAATTCAGGCCGGAAAGTCCGTTTCAGCTCATCAAGCAGCCTGTTTTTCATACTTTCATAGGATTTCTCCGAATCGGCAGGCCTGAATCCTACACTCGGCTGCTTCTTAATATAGTTGGCTCCTACGTTGGAGGTCATAATCACCACTGTATTACGAAAATTAACGGTGCGGCCTTTACCATCTGTTAAACGTCCGTCTTCGAGGATCTGCAACAAGACGTTAAATACATCGGGATGGGCCTTTTCAATCTCATCCAGAAGGATAACGCTGTAGGGCTTACGCCTTACCTTTTCAGTCAGCTGGCCTCCTTCATCATAACCCACATATCCCGGAGGTGCACCGATCAGCCTGGATGTTGTATGCTTCTCCATATACTCCGACATATCCAGGCGGATTATTGACTCTTCGTCCTCGAAGAGGGCTTCCGCCAGGCTGCGCGCCAGTTCTGTTTTCCCTACCCCGGTAGGTCCGAGAAAAATAAATGAACCGATAGGTCTTTTGGGATCCTTCAGGCCCGCACGCCCCCGGCGGATAGCCCTGGCTACTGCCTGAACCGCTTCATGCTGGCCGATTACCCTTTGGTGCAGGATATCTTCCATACGCAACAGACGTGCCGATTCTTCCTCGGCAAGCTTATTAACCGGAACTCCCGTCCAGCTGGATACGATATGGGCTATATCCTCCTCTGTTACGACCGTTTGGTCGGAGATAACTTTCTTTTTCTCCCACTCTTTTTTCAGCTCGTTAACCTTAATCCTGAATTGTTGTTCTTTATCACGCAGCTGGGCGGCTTTCTCAAATTCCTGGCCTCTTACGGCCGCTTCCTTCTCTTGCCTGATACTTTCCAGCTTTTCCTCCATTTCCTTCAGATCGGGCGGTGCAGTGTAATTACGCAACCTGACCCGGGAAGCGGCTTCATCGATAAGGTCTATGGCCTTATCGGGCAGGAAACGGTCCTGAATATACCGATCGGCCAGATTAACGGCAGCTTCCAGCGCCTCATCGGTAATCTTCACACGGTGATGGGCTTCATAGCGGTCACGCAGTCCTTTTAATATTTCCAGACTTTCCTCTTTAGTGGGCTCTCCGACCATAATAGGTTGGAAACGCCTTTCAAGCGCCGGATCCCTTTCAATATATTTTCTGTACTCATCCAGAGTAGTGGCACCGATAGCCTGCAGCTCACCCTTGGCCAGCGCCGGTTTGAGAATGTTGGAGGCATCAATGGCCCCTTCAGCGGCTCCTGCCCCGATAATAGTGTGCAGCTCGTCAATGAAGATGATTACGTTTCCTGCCTGCTGCAGTTCCAGCATCAATTTGCGCAGGCGTTCTTCAAATTCCCCCCTGTACTTGGTACCTGCAACTACAGCCGCCAGCTCAAGGGTTACCACCCTTTTATCCCTGAGAATATCGGGGGCACTTCCTTCAGCGATGCGCTGTGCCAGCCCTTCTGCTATGGCTGTTTTACCCACGCCGGGCTCACCGATCAGACAGGGGTTGTTTTTTGTACGCCTGCTTAAAATTTGCACAACCCTTTCAATTTCCTTCTCCCGGCCAATGACCGGGTCCAGTTTTCCTTCTCTGGCCATCTTCGTGAGGTCACGGCCAAAGGCATCGACCGTAGGAGTCTGAGGAACGTTTTTTCCCTGCCCGCCTCCCAGCTGTACTTCTCCGCCTAAAAGCTGTATTACCTCCCTCCGGGCCTTTTTGAGATCAATCCCCAGATTTGATAAAACCTGAGCAGCTATACCTTCTCCTTCCCTTAAAAGCCCCAGCAACAGATGTTCTGTCCCTACATAGTTATGACCGAGATTCTGTCCTTCTTCTATAGCCAGTTCGATCACCTTTTTTGCCCTGGGAGTATAACTGATACCCTGTACCTGGATTTTTTCACCCTTGCCGGCAATCTTTTCCACTTCAGAACGTACCCGTGACAGCTCTACGCCCAGATTTTGAAGGGCGCGCGCTGCTATACCTGATCCTTCCCGGACCAATCCCAATAAAATATGCTCTGTGCCAATGAAGTTATGATTTAATCTTTTTGCTTCCTCCTGAGCCAGCACCAGTACCTGCTGAGCTCTTTCGGTAAATCTGCCGAACATAAACATTGTTATTTACACCCCTTTCCAAAATTATTATTTTAAGGCAGGCATTTTTGAATCTGCATCGCTCTTTCAAGATCTCTTTCATAAGGGTTCAGGTTCTTATCTTTTAGATACTGCAGGCATCCAGGCCTGGTAAGAACCAGAAGTTCATTCAGTATTTTTAAAGGAACTCCTTTTAAAAGTCCCAGGTCCACCCCAAGGCGAACATCGGAGAGTAGCTGCATGGCTTCCTTGGAATCGATCATCCAGGCATTCTTAAGAATCCCGTAGGCCCTGCCTGCCCTGTCACCAAGTTTTTCTCTGCCTTCGTTAAGAAGATGCTCCCGGGCGTTCTTTTCCTGGTTGATTAACTGTCTCGTTACACTGTAGAGGTTCTGCCATATCTCCTCTTCCGATTGTCCAAGTGTTATCTGATTGGAGATTTGCAGCAGGTTTCCTGTCATCTCGGTGCCCTCGCCGTAAATCCCTCTAACCGCCAGCCCTACCTGGCTGACAGCAGATAGAATACGGTTTATTTGCTGCGTAATCGCCAGGGCGGGCAGGTGAAGCATTACTGAAGCACGTAAACCGGTGCCAACATTGGTTGGACAGGCTGTTAGATATCCCTTTTCTTCGTCAAAGGCATAATCCAGATAAGATTCGAGAATGTCATCATAACCCGAGGTTTCCTGCCATGCTTTTTCTAGCTGGAGCCCCGGCAGAAGGCACTGAATCCGAAAGTGGTCTTCTTCGTTGACCATGATACTTATTATTTCATCTTTCCTGAGGATAAGCGCACTGAACCGGTTCTCACGGGCCAAAAGAGGGCTGATGAGATGCTTTTCTACCAGCACCTGCCTGAACACAGGCGGCAGGGCATTAATCTCCAGCATTTCAAAACCGGACTCCTGCAAACGCGAATTCCGGATAACGTCTTTCGCCGCTTGCAGTACTTTTTCGCGCTGTTCATCAGATGCCAGAGGAGGAAAAGGCATTTTCCTTATATTTCTTGCCAGCCTAACCCTGCTGCTGATAACAATATCCGCATCAGGCCCCGTGCCTTCCATCCATTTACTTACTATTTCCGACCTTCTTTTCTGTTGCATTTTATTTTCACCATCATTGTCCATTAATATTTCTTCCAGTGGATCTTTGGGGGAATTATACTTTGCTTTTTCTTTATCGTTCATTTTTTTCACCTCCGGAAGAAATCCTATTTTCCAGCTTGCGGATTTTGTCCCTGATTACAGCCGCCTCTTCAAAGGCTTCTTCTGCAACCTTTTTCTGCAGCTCCTCTCTTAAACGCTCAATCTCTTTTTTTAACTTCACGTGAGAGCCTGCCCTGGCCGGAATTTTGCCAAGGTGTTTTTGACTGCCATGAAGACGTCGAAAAAGCGGTAGGAGATTTGTACCAAAAGATTCATAACAGCGATCACACCCAAAGCGGCCAATCTGGCCAAACTGGGCATAAGTTAATCCGCAACCGGGACACTGAAGGCCGCTATACCCTGCCGAAGCAACCTTTTCTGAACTGCCGCCGGGGAAACCCATTATGCTGGAGAAAAATTGATGCAGGGGGAATTTCCCTTCAAAAGAAAATCCCAGTTCGCCCTTTTCACCCGCACAGCTTTCGCAGAGATACATTTCAGTCTTTTTACCATTGATAATTTTGGTAACATGAACAGAAGCTATGTTTTTACCACAGTTTTCACATAACATTTTTTATTCCGGCCGGCCACAAAATAGACGAACTATAATTAAGTCCCGTTTAAAGAAAATCTTTTTTAATAATATATAGACAGTTTTATTGAGGCCGGAACTTTCACCTCCTCTGACTTTAATATTTTGGCAGTTTTTCTTAGAGCAAGGTATTAAAACTTAATCAATAACAGCAGCATATCTCTCAATAGCAGCCCGCGCAACTCTTCCCTTATAGTATTATCTTCAACGGCTTTAAGGGCATTTAATGCTGTCTCCATTAATCTAGATTCCCTCAGTGATATATATTTTAACTCGTAAAGCCTCTGGATTATTCCCCTGGCCCTTTCATCGCTAATCCCGCCGGCAACAATATCTTTAAGAAATGTAGAAAGGAGGTTCTCTACGGATAACTGCAGTTTTTTAATCCGCACATACCCCTTACCACCTCTTTTGCTCTCTACCAGGTATCCCTTATCCAGCGTAAAACGTGTACCCAGGACATAATTAATCTGAGAAGGGACACATAAAAATTTGTTTGCCAACTCTTTTCTTTTTATATCTATATATCCAGAAGGGCTTAAGATAAGCAATTTTTTAAGATATTCTTCCATTCTGTCGGCAAGATTGCTCATTTTGCTGTTTGTTTCACCTCTCGAAAAAGGTTATCATTATAAATATACAAGTTTTTATTTTAGTAGACTTTGACCATTACTGACCTTTAGTAATATCATTATACCTTAATATATAAAAAATATGCAAGCCAACTTTCACCTGATTTTGGATAATATAGCCTTGTATTATTTTAACAGGCCAATTGTACGCATATAACGGCCTGTTTCTGTAATTTTTTATTAAATATCTCTATTTTTCATTTATGACAGGATTCTTTTTATAATTCCCCTTGCTGGTAGTACCAATCTTCTAACTCCTGAAATGTAGGGACCTTTTTTCCTCGCTGGCATACTGTTTTAATCGCCCTGACGTAGAGCACCTGGTAATAATAAAAATACGAGCAACATACACCGCAAAGATTGGACCAGATATTTTCCTGCTTCCACATGCGCAAAAGCAAACGTGTACATTGCGGGCACGGTTTCCAGCGGTAGGCAAAAACCCACTCCCAGTAACGTTCTTGAAAAAATTCAAGGTTTTCCTCGAGCTTTTTTCTCTTTATATCGACCATACTGACGACCTTGCTTTTCATTTTCCCTTATAACAACTCCATTTTTTATTTTTCATGCATACTTCTATATTTTTAGCCAAATACCCGGATATAATGCACGGCACATATAAACTTGCACCCATAAATGGTAAAAAGAGATGCCGGAAAAAAGCATCTCTTTTTCATTACAAACCTTTTATTACAAAGGATATAAGAAGCTGCTATGTATTACTTATTTCAAGGGCACAACCACGAGATCATCGGGCATAGAAGTTATTTTCTCTACACCCTTTTCTGTAACGTGCCAGACATTTTCCAGTCCGAGCATACCTTTCCCCGGAAAAATAAACTTCGGCTCCAGGGCAAACACCATCCCCGGTTGCAAAACATGCTTTGAAACCTGCGACAAAAGCGGAAATTCATCTAAATCCAAACCCAAACCATGACCGATAAATTTTACCTTCCTGTCCTTGTAACCCATAAAAAAATCCCCCAAACCTCTGTCTGTAGCAATCTCCAGAGCCAAACGGTATAGTTCACCGCACAATACCCCGGGGGCAGCCCTGGAGATGACTTCCTCCTGGATATCTAGAGCCACAGCATAAGCTTCTTCCAGCTCCGGAGGCAAGGAACCAAGGGAAAAAACACGTGTATGGTCCAGAACATAGCCTCCGTAGACACTTCCATAATCCAAACCTACAGGCTCATGGGGATTAAGCTTCCGCCAGCCTGAGCCCTGCGGACAGGCGGTGGTTACACCCTCCCCTCCAGTGCAGCTGTCCAGAAAGGTGCTCATATCACCATTTTCTCCAAAATAAGCATGTCCGAACAACATCTCCATATTAAAACCTCTCATCCTCAAGATTCCCTGATGTCCTGCTTTCCGGTAGAGTGTCTCAATTTCTGCCGCGAGTTCTATCTCAGATTTTCCTACCTCCAGCAAACCGGGGATTTTCCGGTAGATATCTGCAGCGATCCTGTCCGCCTGCCGAAAACAACTTAGCTCATATTCGGATTTGATCATGCGTATCTCCCTGATCATTGTAGAGATATCCACAAATTTTACACCGGGGAATATTTGTAACAATTGCCTGTACTGGTTAACAGGAAGAATGTCAAGTTCAAGCCCAATATTTTTCGGGCTCTTTTGCAGGTAATCCTGAAGGTATTCAGAAAGCTGCCCCCAATTTTTTAAAGGTAAAACCTTTTCCCAGCCGGATTCTTTTAAAGCCCGCTGATAATTCCTCCTCACCATGTAAAGGGGAGCTTGACCGGCAGGTACAAATAAAAAACCGTTCTGCATAGATCCGGCAAAATAGTAAAGATCCATTTTTTGCGTAATAAGAGCTCCATCAAGAGACTCTTCCTGCAAGCGGCGCTGCAAATTTCTTACACGATCCTGGAGTTCCTTTAACGGTGTTATCTGCAACGGAATGCCCCCTATTTTTTCATTTTTTTTGATCTTAGTCCAAAAGTAAATAATCGTCAATACAACCTGGGTTAATAAACCGGTGTTCATATATAAATTTTCAATAGGTACTGGTATTAACGGTTTGAAAAAACTGCAGATCCGGGTTAATAGATTTTCTTACTGTAAATAAGATGTCCAGATCCAGCTAAATTCTGCCTAAAGCACGTAAGACCTTTTCCGGCGTTATTGGCAGGCTGTAAATACGCACGCCGACAGCATCATGGACAGCATTGGCGATCGCCCCTAAAATCCCGGCGACGCAGCCTTCACCAACCTCCTTGGCACCAAAGGGGCCGCTGGGTTCGATGGTTGCCACAATCCCCTCTATGGATTCCGGGGTATCCAGAGAAATGGGCAGCCGGTAGCTGAGAAAGGAGGGGTTGAAAAGCTGCCCTTTTTCCAAATATACTTCCTCCGAAAGTGCTTGCCCTGCTCCCATAGAAGTACAACCATGGATCTGGCCTTCCACAATTGTTTTGTTTAAGGGATAGCCGCAATCGTGGAATGTAACTACTTTAAGCAGCTTTACTTTGCCGGTAAAAGTATCTACCTCTACTTCTGCAGCCTGAGCCGCAAAACCATAAGCACCAGTAAACAATCCCTTTCCCTTAGCTAAACTGGGATAACGTTCAGCCCGCGGATAACCCTTATAAGAACCGTGCCCTATAATGGGATTGCCATTTCTTTTTAAGACACTGGCTTGAATAGCCTGAGAAAAAGAGAGCGTTTTTTCCGGGTTATCCTCTAAAAAGATCGTTTTCTGTTGCGCTTTTAACCGGGTAAGATCCTCTACCCCGAGAAGCTCCGCGGCGCTTTCCAGCAACTGGCGTTTGGCATCCGCGGCAGCCTTTTTAACAGCGTTACCGGTAACCAGGGCCGTGCAGCTTAAAAAGCTGCCCAGATCAATGGGACAGAGTTCCGTATCGCCTGCCACAACGTGGACATCTTCAATGCCAATGCCCAGTTCTTCGGCTAAAATCTGGGACAAAGTAGTATAGCTGCCCTGACCGATATCCTGGGCACCTGTAAATAAAGTGGCGGAACCATCGTCATGTAACTTCACTACGGCTGCGGAGGCAAAGGGATAATACATCGCCCCGCTGAACATAGAACACAAGGAAATCCCTACACCGCGCCTATAACGGCCGGCATTTTCCATAGTTCGGAACTGCTTTCTTTTCTTTTGCCAGTTAATTGCCTCGGCGGCTCCTAAAAGACATTCCGTTAAACCGCAACTGTTCAATTGGTCGCCGTTTGGTAGGACATCCCCTTTTTTACGTACATTTTTACGCATAATCTCCAGGAGATCCAGGCCCAAATCCCTGGCAATTAAATCCAGTTGCGAATCAATGGCAAAGCGGATCTGGGGAGCGCCGTGACCGCGTTGCGGGCCTCGTATCCCGTTATTCGTATAGATGGAAAACCCCTCATAACGGTAATTGGGTACATTATAAACAGGGAAGCTGAAACCGTGGCAGAGGAAAATCACCACAGGACCGGATCCCCGGTAACCGCCGTTATCGGCGATTACTTTTATATCCTGTGCTAAAATCGTGCCATCCTTCTTCACTCCTGTTTTAATTTTAACAATAATCGGATGGCGCTGCCGGGTTGTCATAAATACTTCCTCCCGATCCAGCTCTATCTTAACCGGCCTGCCCGTTTTCATGGATAGATATGCCGCGCAGAACTCATAGGGAAAAAGATCAATTTTCCCGCCGAAAGCCCCACCCACGAATGTATGATGTACCCTGATTTTGCTCGCCGGCATATTCAGGGCCCTGCTTAAAAAATACCTTTTTAGGAATATACCCATCGTGGACAACCATACATGCAGCTTCCCTGCCAGGGGATCGTAGCTGGCTACAGCCGCATGAGGCTCCATCTGACAATGTGCAGTAGCTTTCAACTCAAAACGATCCTCACGGCAATAATCCGACTCCCGAAAGGCTTGTTCAATATCGCCAAAACTGATTAGGGTGTGCCCGCTTAAATTGTTAACAGCACTATTCTGCTTAACTGCCTTTTTTTGTTCCGTGACTCCCCATTCTTCCCAAAAAGAAGTGCCTTCAAATTGCTCATCGTGGATTACAGGTGCACCTTCCTGCATGGCTTCCTCCGGGTGAAATACTGGGGGCAAGATTTCGTATTCTACCTTGATTAGAGATAACGCTTTTTCAGCAATCGCTTCGCTCTCAGCAGCTACAGCCGCCACTTCATCCCCAATATATCTAACCTTATCGACGGCCAGAGGCTGCTCATCAGCAGGGTAGCGAGGAGTATCCACAAAGGCATAGCGCACCTGGCGCACGTCCTCGCCGGTAATTACGGCCCGCACACCCGGCAGTTGCTGCGCAGCGGTCGTATCTATTTTGAGCAGCCTGGCATGGGGATAAGGGCTGCGAAGTATCTTACCATATAGCATGCCCGGCAACTTTACATCGACCGTATAGGTTGCTTTGCCCGTAGCTTTGGCCAGCCCATCGACCCGCGGGATCCTTTTGCCAATAAAATTATAGTCGGTCATAATGAAAACCACCTATCCTTTGTTCTTTAATAAACAGTGGGATTCGCTATCCTGATAAAAGCTTGGAAATTGCACCAGCCCAACTAAGGAACAAGCGAACGGATTGCTTCTATTATCTGCACATAGCCGGTGCAGCGGCAAATGTTTCCGGCAATCGCTTCTTTGATCTCTGCGGTTGTCGGGTTGGGATTTTGCTCCAGCAAGCTTTTTGTAACTAAAATCATCCCCGGCGAACAAAAACCACATTGAATAGCCCCTTTTTCGTTAAAGGCCTGCTGGATTGGGTGCAGCTGTCCCCCTTTAGCCAATCCTTCAATTGTCGTCACTGCTTTTCCATCTGCTTTGACTGCCAGTAATGAACATGAACTTACCGGTTTCCCTTCCAATAGAACCGTGCAGGCTCCGCACTCCCCTTGATTACAACCTTTTTTTGTCCCCGTCAACCCCAGATCTTCCCTCAGCACTTCTAATAGCGTCTGCTGAACATCAATCGTAAGTACTTTCTCTTCTCCGTTAACTATTAAACGAATCTTCTTTTTCATTCTCGAATCCCTCCCGCTTTTTCCAGGGCCTCGGCCAGAACGACTCCGGCAATTTCCCGTTTATAGCGCGGCGAAACAAATGAAGATCTCATAGGGTGTATTTCGGATGCGGCTATTTGAGCCGCCGCGTCAATCAATTGGGGTTCCAGCTCCTGCTGTAAAAGCTTTTCGCGAGCTTCTACAGCTTCAATCGGGGCAGAGCCGGCACCGGTAATTATTATGCGAGCATCCTTACAAAATTTCCCTTTATCAAGAATCAGCAATACGGCAATCCCTAACAACGGAAAATCAATCGAATTCCTTAACCTGAACTTACAATAAGTGCTATTAGTTTGCGAAGAGGGCGTTGGTATTTCTATCTCTGTAAGGATTTCCCCGCTTCCTGTCAAAATTTCGTTAGGGAAGCGGCCATTATCTGTGTAAAATTGTCTTAAGGGCAACAATCTTGTTCCTTTAGGACCAATCAGCCTGACACTGGCCCCGTAGGCTATTAACACCGGCGGCATATCAGCGGAAAAAGTTGCTACGCAGCTCTCCTGCTTATTGGTTACATGGCAAATACTGCCCCCGGCCTTAAAGCATTTTTCCCGTGAAGAACGCCAGAATGATGACTGATTGTAGAAACGGCATCTTGTATTTAAACAAATGTTTCCTCCGATCGTAGCCAGGGAACGCAGCAGCGGAGAACCGACTTCCCATGCTGCCTGCTTCAAGGCCGGAAGCTTTTTCGCAACCAGTTCCGAGTTGATAATATCTTCCAGGGTGCACATTGCACCGATGAAAATCGCACCATTTTCCTCTTTGATGTTCTTTAAAGAAGGAATATTATCAAGGCTGACCAGGCAAGCCGGTGTATATAATCTTTGTTTTAATGCTGTAAGCAGATCTGTTCCGCCGGCGATGATCTGACAACTACCGTTATATTTTTTTAAATGAGCTACCGCGTCCTCTAAATTTTCCGCTTCAAAGTAGTCAAATTCCAACAACCGCACGCCTTACCCTCCTTTTTTTGCACATGATTCCTTTATTATGCTATATAAATCTGTTGAACTATTTCTTCTCCATGCTTCAGATTTTTATGGTAAAATGGGAATTTAAATTACCCCCTTTTTAAATATTTGTATCATTTCCATTAGCCGGTTAGTAACCACTATATTAACCTATTACAAATTGTATTTCAAGTTCTATTATTTAGTATATTCCTAATAGTGCAATAGACAATCAAAGTTCGATATACTGGCAAAATGTGGTTAATCACGCAATGATTTTTATATTTTAAGGGGGTATACTTCAGGTGATGATTTTCTGACGTTCTGTTAAAACAGGGGAAAACAAATCCCCGTCTCTCTTTAATCTGGCGAGCATATTTCTTATATTAAAAGAGGACGGAGTAAAGGAATTAGCGGTAACCTCACTCCATTTCAGAGGGGCAGAGACCGGAGCTCCCCGGATGGGACGGGGGGAATAAGGTGCAACAAGGGTCTTCCCCCGGCCGTTTTGCAGATAATCAAGGTAGATTTTCCTTCCCCTCCGGGACACTTTTCTTTCCAATGTGGTAATTTGAGG
>JAAYOY010000117.1 GCA_012520035.1 Bacillota bacterium | reverse complement strand
ATATTATACTAAAAATGGAGAGTTGAAACGCGATGAGAAAATGTGTTCTAACTATTGCCGGCTCCGATTCCGGGGCAGGGGCGGGTATCCAGGCAGATATGAAATCAATGGCCGCACAGGGGGTTTACTGCCTGACGGCGATAACAGCCATCACCGCGCAGAATACAACGGCTGTAAAAAAAGTGCAGATGCTCGATTTAAAAATGATCGAAGCTCAAATAGATGCCGTCATGAGTGATTTTCCTGTGACTGTGGTGAAAACAGGGATGCTCGGCAGCACCCAAATTATTGAGCTGGTTGCTGCGAAATTGAAACAGTATCGTATAAAAAAAGTAGTGCTGGACCCGGTCATGGTGGCAAAAAGCGGGGACCTGCTCCTGGAAGAAGGGGCACAGACGGCATTGCTTAAGGAGCTTTTTCCGCTGGCCTCAATTATTACCCCCAATATACCGGAGGCAGAAGTGCTCTGCGGCCGCTCTCTTAAGGAACCGGGCGCACTGAAAGAGGCTGCGCGCATTCTTCATGCGGCCGGAGCTTCCACTGTTCTGCTCAAAGGAGGGCATGCACAAGAGCAAAACACCGTGACGGATATTTTATTCGATGGAGAAAGGTATTACTACTACCGCGCCCCCCGTATCTATACCAAAGATACTCACGGTACCGGTTGTACCTTTGCTGCTGCCATTGCCGCCCACCTTGCCCTGGGGAAGACAGTTCCCCTGGCGGTAAAAGCGGCCCGGAATTATCTGCAGTCTATTCTTCCGTATGGTTTAAACCTCGGTCATGGCAGCGGTCCGATGGATCATTTTGCCGGAAAGGGATGCTTGTATGTTTAAAGGCGCGGAGATTTTGGAGAAAGTACGTCGGGAAAGACCGCTAATTCACCATATCACCAACGTCGTCACCTGCGGGGACTGTGCGGATATTACAGCGAGTATCGGTGCCCTGCCTGTAATGGCCTTTGCCCTGGAAGAGGTTGAGGAAATGGTACAGGCCGCCTCTGCGGCCGTGATCAATACAGGCACTCTATTGCCGAATCAGCTGGAAGCGATGATAAAAATGGGGAAAAAGGCCGGGGAAAAAGGGATCCCGGTTGTTCTTGACCCGGTAGGTGCAGGGGCGACTGCCTATCGCAGTAAAGCAGCCCTGGACCTGCTGAAGATTGTCAAGCCGGTCATCATTAAAGGAAACGGGGCAGAGATAGGCTCCCTGGCAGGGGTAAAGGGAGTCAGGATCAGCGGAATACAGAGCATTGACGCCGGAGATCCCCTGGAAAGTGCCGGGCGATTGCATGCAGTGCTTGATTACCGGGCGGTAATTGCCGTAACCGGTCCTGTGGATGTGATTACAGATGGTAAGAGGGTTGCAAGGGTTTATAACGGGCACAGTTATTTGCCCCTGGTGGTGGGCAGCGGTTGCATGAGCGCTTCACTGGTGGCTGCTTTTGCGGCTGTTGAGAAAGACTATTTTCTGGCTGCGGCTGCTGCCCTGGCCGCCATGGGCGTGGCCGGTGAAATAGCTGCGGAGAAAAAGAAAATCGGCCCGGCAGAATACAAAGCAAGACTGCTGGATACACTTTTTTATCTTAATCCGCAGGAATTCTCAAACCGGGCCAGAATAGAAATAAGATAAAGTAAAGAGGGCGGAGTGAGGACTATGAAGGCAATACCAAGATCGCCCGATTACCTGAGACTTTATGTCATAACCGATCGCCTGCTTTCACGCGGCCGCTCTCACGCTGAAGTGGTCAGGAAAGCCATAGACGGCGGGGCAACCTGCATACAACTGCGCGAGAAAGATGCCTCCTCCAGGGAGCTTTATTTGCTCGCCTGTGAACTGAGGGCGATTACACGGGAAAAAGGAGCTATCTTTATCATCAATGATCGCCTGGATATAGCTCTAGCTGTGGGTGCAGACGGGGTTCATCTGGGGCAGGACGACTTACCGGTTGATGCTGTGCGCGGCATCACGCCTCCGGAGATGATCCTCGGTGTTTCGGTAGAAAACGCCCGGCAGGCGCGTGAGGCACAGGCTATGGGAGCTTCTTACCTGGGTGCGGGGGCAGTTTTTGCAACGGCAACCAAGGCTGATGCGGGAGAACCGATTGGCCTGCAGGCTATTGCAGATATTTGCCGCGAGGTTGATATCCCTGTGGTGGGAATTGGCGGGATTAATGTGCATAATACCGGGCAGGTTATTAAGGCAGGGGCTGCAGGGGTTGCGGTTATCTCTGCTGTTGTGGCGGCAGATGATATTACGCTCGCAGCCGGCAAGATTGCCCGCGTAATTAAGAAAGCTCAGAGGCCCCCTGACTGAGAAGGACTGATAAGCAAAAAATGAAAAAAGTGAGTATCTATACCGATGGTGCTTGCAAGGGCAACCCCGGCCCCGGGGGTTGGGCGGCTGTATTAATCTATAATCATTATGAAAAAGAGATATACGGCGGCGAAAGGCATACAACCAACCAGAAAATGGAATTAAAGGCGGCAATTGAGGGGCTAAAAGCGCTGCGAGAACCCTGTGAAGTGGATCTTTTTTCCGATAGCGCATATTTAATCAATGCCTTTAAGCTGGGCTGGTTGGAAAAATGGCAGCATAACGGATGGAAAACTGCTGCCAGGGAGCCCGTCGATAATCAGGACCTCTGGCGGGAACTGTTAAAACTCTGCAGCTATCATAGAGTGCAGTGGATTAAAGTGAGAGGACACAGCGATAACGAGTACAATAATCGCTGCGATCAGCTTGCTCGAAAAGCCGCCGCCGAACAATGATCACCGCCAAAAGGTAAGGGGACACACCTCTCTCAAGGTAAGGGGACACACCTCTTTCAGAGGAATGTCCCCGATGGAATGTCCCCGATGGAACGTCCCCGATGGAACGTCCCCGATGGAATGTCCTCGATGGAACGTCCCCTATGGTTTTTATATGTGCCAAGATCATTTTCAGGAATTCCCGGGGAGTCCTATAAGTGGCGCATGGCTGTAGCTCGTGACTTGTGCAGCGAAGTTTAAGTTCTCGGTGAAGCGAAGGCTGGAGACGTCCCTGCCGACAGGATGTCGGCTGCCGGCCTATGACCATGGAGGGGAATTTCCCTAGGAGGTCATCGGAGGCCGGAGCTGAACCGATGAACTTTCTGAGCGGAACTTGGAGCGCGCACCAGCCTGCACCACAACAACTTACTATAGAGGGGGTTTTTTATTGCGTCCGGTATTATTTGAAATAGGCGGTTTTGCCATTTACTCCTACGGAGCTATGCTTTTTTTGGCTTTTTCCGTGGCGATAATCTGGTCACTGAAAGAGGCGGAAGCTGAGCGGATAAATCAAGACTGTCTCTTTGAGATTTTTATCATGAGTATTATTCTCTCCCTTCTGGGTTCCCGTCTGGCTTATGTTTTTCTTAATCGTGAATTATTCATCGGTGAGCCGTGGTGGAAAATCTTTGCCTTCAGGGAGGGGGGGCTTACTTTTCACGGTGGTTTAATTCTCGCTCTGCTGGGAGGGGTTTTTTACAGCAACTATAGAAAAATTTCTTTTTTAAAATATGTGGATTATTTATCACCCTTCATTATCCTCGGTTATGCTATTACCCGTATCGGGTGTTTTTTAAACGGGTGCTGCTACGGGCATATAACGGATCTGCCATGGGGTGTGGTTTATCCGATTATTGATAGCTACCCGCGGCATCCCACCCAGCTTTATGCTTCGCTTGCGGCGCTGATAATCTTTTTTATGCTTCGTTACCTGAAAAAATATAAATATTTCCATGGTTATATATTCCTATATTTTATCATTTTTTACGGGGTTTACCGTTTTCTCGTCGAATATTTCCGTGTTAGCACGGCAGTCTTATGGGGGTTATCACAGGCTCAGATCGCCTCGCTGATATTTATTATTTTCGGCGCTCTCCTTTTATTGTATCAAAAATATCGGTATAAAGGAAGAAAAGCCTAAAATTTACGACGCCTTTCTGCTAATTCCTTCCTGTATTAGGAATTTTACCTAGATTTCTCATTATCCTGCTTGACACTTTTGCCCATTGAAGGTATAAAGAAAGCTAGAATGGTTAATTGTATGTGATAATGAGGTGATCCTGTGATAGGAGATAATGTTCAAGATATAATTGATCAGCTGCCTGGATTAGGCCTGGATCTGGGCACTTTTGCTGTCAAAGGGGTGCTTGTTGAAGGAGAACAGGTAAAAAAAATTACTGTACCAACAGCAGGGAACCCTGTGGAGGCTTCCCGAAAATGCCTGTTTTATCTTTTGGAAGGCAGGGAAGATGAGCTGATTTCCTGTGGTTTAACAGGTGCCAATGCCTACCTCCTGGCCAGGGAGGCCGGTATCAAGCCTCTGCTGGAGATAGAGGCACTACAGGCAGGCCTGCATTTCCCGGAACTGGGCAATTACGCTGTTTTATCCCTGGGGCATGAAAACATGTACTACCTGGAGCTCGGAGCAGGTGGAGTTGTCCATTTTTTTAACCGCAACGGCCAGTGCGCCGCTGGTAGCGGCGCTTTTTGGTACCAGCAGGCTACCAGAATGGGCTATAACGACCGTGAACTGGCCGAGATAGCGCTCAGTACTGATTCGGCGGTGAAAATATCCGGGCGCTGTGCTGTTTTTGCCAAATCGGATATGACCCATGCCATAAATGAAGGCGCCACGCAGGCGGCTGTATCTGCCGGGATGGCCAGAGCCCTGGCGGATATGGTGCTTAGCGGGGTAGCACAAAACCGGATTAACGGTCCGGGGACTTTAATCGCCGTTGGGGGATTTGCCAACAACAATGCGGTGATGAAATACATTAGGGAATACTGCGCCGAGCGTTCTGTGGAGGTGATTGTTCCTGAAGGTCATGAATACATAAATGCCCTGGGTGCTGCCAAAGGACAGGCCAGGCTGCGAATGAAGGATTTCAATTTGGAAGGGCTGTTAAGCCGGAAGTATGTTCCTGAAAATCCGCTGCCTCCCCTTAACGGCAAGCGAGTTCATTATATGGAGCTGCCTCCTGAACAGAAATCTTTTGATCTGACCAATGTTTATCTGGGGGTTGATTGCGGTTCGGTATCAACCAAGTGTGTACTTCTGGATAACAGGGGAAAGTACATCGGAGGGATTTATCTTCCTACCGCCGGCCGCCCGGCTTTGCAGGTTTTGGAATTAATGAAGGAAGTCGAGCTGAAATATGGTAATTTGTTAAAAGAGGCACCGATTAAAGCTTGTACCACAGGGTCCGGGAGATTCCTTTCCCAGAAGATCCTGAACGCGGAGTATGCTGTGGACGAGATAACCTGCCAGGCCGAAGGAGTAAAGTACCTCTGCGGTGAAGAGGGGACTTTCTCCATCATAGAGATCGGCGGGGAGGACTCCAAGTTCCTACAGTTAAAAAACGGTGTTCTCTATGATTATAATATGAATCCCGTTTGCGCTGCCGGTACCGGTACCTTTTTGGAAAATCTCGCCGGACTTCTGGGTGTGAAGATTAAAGAAGAGTTTTCCAGGAGATCTTTCGAGGCGGAGTACGCCATAGATCTCGGGGATACCTGCACGCTTCTTTCCCAGACCACCCTTGCTACCGCGGCTTCCCGCGGCCTGCCCCTTTCATCCCAGCTGGCCAGTCTGGCCTATTCTTCTGCACGCAATTATATCAACAAAACAGCGGAAAACAGGCCCTTTGAGGGGAAAATTATTTTTACCGGCGCTACGGCAAAGAACCATGCCCTGGCCAGCGCCTTTGCGGCCGAGTGCGACAGCGATATAACCGTTCCCCCTTATCCGGAGCTTACCGGCGCCCTGGGGAGCGCCTTGATCGCTAAGATGTTCCATGAGTCGGGGCAGGAGGCGCAATACTCATTCCGCAGCCTGCAAAAATTAAATACTTTCACGGTTGAAAAACGCAAGTGCAAGGCGGTATGCGAATTTGAACACAACTGCACCCTGGATATAATCAAATTTTCGGACGGCAGCAGCTTTATTTACGGCGACCGCTGCGGCCGCTATTCCGGCCTGGAGAAAAAATCAAAGACAAACGATCTGCCCGATTATGTTGCCCTCAGGAACGATCTTTTTTACGAGTCTGCCGGTGAGCCTTTGAAAGAAGGGGGCCCTCGGGTGGGCCTTGCCCGCAGCGGGCTGTTTTTTGACCTTTATCCTTTCTGGGCAGCTTTCTTCAGAGAACTGGGAGCCTGTGTTGTTCTCTCCTCCCCAACTTCAGAGGATACCCTGGAAAAAGGAAAAAGAAAGCTGGAATCCGAAATGTGCTATCCGATGGAAGTGCTGGTCGGGCATTACCAGGAACTCGCCGAAATGGAACTGGATTACATTTTTGTTCCCGAGGTTGTGACAATGGAGCCTCTTCCCTGGGCGATAAACTGGCCCCGTGCCTTTTCCTGCCCTCTTATACAGACCGTAAGAGGGATTGTCGCCAATTCCCTGCAGGTAGATAATGAGAAAATGCTCTATGCCCAGTTAAATTATCGCGAAGGAAAGCAGATGATTAAATCTCAGCTGGAACCGGTTGCCAGGAAAATATTGGGCGACAATTATCGCCGGAAAAGCTTTGAAAATGCCCTTGATGCCGGATACCGGGCACAGGAGGGTTATCAGCAAGCGATAATGCGGGAAAGCAGGCGAATTTTGGAAAAAATTAAAGCAAATAAAGAACTGGTAACGGCTATTTTCCTGGGCAGGTCTTATACCATATATGATGATTTTGTTTCCAAGGGATCGCTGCATTATGCACTGCAGAGAGGCTTGCCGGCTGTACCCCAGGAGTTTATCCTAGAATACCTACGGGGATGGTATGAGGGTAAAATAAATGAACCTGCCCTGGATAACGAGAGGATTGAATTTGGCAATCGTCTAACCGAATTGCTCGCCCACATGGATAATATTTATCCCATACAACTGCAAAAGATGCTTTCAACAGTATTCTTTGTTAATTTTTTAAACGAAAGGACAGAAAAAACGGGGTTACCTCTATTACATGTTGTCCTCCAGGATCCTTTCAAATGCGGTCCCAACGCCATGCTTCGGCATTATCTCGGGAACCTTACCGGTTATCTGCGGCTTACGCTGGACGAACATACGGCACCGGCAGGCATGATTACCAGGCTGGAAGCCTTTAAAAATACCTGCAGTTCACAGAAGGAACCGGTTAAATCTCTTTTTTATTCCGCCCGTACACAAAAAGTATCTGATCGTGATTGGGAAAAAATCCTTATCCCTGAACCCACCCACCATGCCAGGGTTTTTGAAGCGATGTTTAAAAATTACGGAGTGGATGCAGAGATCTTGCCCCGCAGCAAGGATAAGGACCTTATTCTGGCGCGGCGGTTTGTAAACGGGGACGAGTGTCTCCCCCTGATTCAAAACGTGCAGGATTTTTTGGATTACCTGTATACTAACGGAAATTCCCTCAACCTGGATAAAACGGTGTTCTTTCAGGGATGGGCCTGCGGCCCCTGCCGCTACGGTCTATACGCGCCCACCCAGTCCCTAATCATTAACAGGGCGGGTTTTGGTGAGCGCCGGATTTGTTCTGTTAAAGCAGAGGATGCCATTAAGAGATTTGGTATAGGGTTTATCCTGGGGGTTTATGACGGGATGGTAGCGATGGATGCCCTTTACAAAATGCTGCATGCCACGAGGCCGTACGAACTGGAGGAAGGAGCCAGCGATGCCCTTTTTGAAAAATATTCCGGGAAGCTCTGCCGGGTGCTGGAAAGCATGCGGGTTAACGCCACACATCTGTTAAGCGTGAAGCATTTACGCCCACTGGAAGAACTGCTGCACGAGGCAATGGAGGAGTTTTCCAAAGTGCCCCGTTCCGGTGAGAAAAGGCCGCTGATTATTGTGGGCGGGGAGTTTTATGTCCGCCTGGACGATCGATGCAACCGGGAAGTTATCAAGAAAATTGAGCGTGAAGGCGGTGAAGTATCGCTGGCGCCGGCTTCTGAGCTTTTTACCTATACGGTGTTTATAAATTACCAGGAAGCCTGTGCGGCTTTCAGGACGAAGAAAAACCTCTTTAATTTCCTGATGAAGACGGGTTATAGCTTGGTTAACCGCCTGGCCCACAGGGATGAAAAGCGGTTGGAATCGATTATCAGCGAGTATCTGGACGGCCTGGAAGAGCCCTCTCCTGAGGAGATCAGGAACCATGCCAGGAAATATGTTTCCGAGCATTACGGTGGCGAGCCTCCGATGACTATCGGCAGGGCCTGTGCCCTCGCCGGACATAACAGGGTATCCGGGGCTGTTTTCGTGGCACCGTTCACCTGTATGCCCGGTTCCGTGGTGGAGGCTCAGATGGGGGCGATGCGCAGGGATTTAGACCTGCCGATGATCTCCATCTATTATGACGGTAAAGATAATACCAATCGCGAGGAATTTATCGAAAGCCTGGTCTTCCAGGCCAAGCAACGCAACGGGTCAGGCTTGCATAATAGCACTTTTTAAGGCAAGCAGCGGGGTCAGGCTTGAACTATTCAATTTTCAGTAAACGGAAGTTTTTCACGGGCAATTAATGTCTGCAACAAGGCTGAATCCCCCGGTTTTAGCCGAAGCTTCAGGTAGACTAATTAGGCGAAATTTCACTCCACAAGGTGCTGTTAAATAAAGGGCGAATAGGGGAAACTGTATACTCATCTGCAGAATTTACTAAGGGGAGTGCCGGCTTATGGCCGGTTTCCTACTTATTAATACCGTCTTTTTCGTCCCGGGGATAATCCTGGGACGTATTTCTTTCCCGGTATCCTTTTACCTGGCCCTTGCCCCGCGGCAAGTGGAAGACTAACCCCTCAGGCAGGAAGATTAGGTGGTTTTTATCTTTTGTTACGAAAAGATGATTTTTTGAGTAAGGAACATGTTCCATGTTCCAGACGGCGAAAGTGTGGTAAATGTCAATTAAGTATTATGATTTCACGTTTGCAGTTTTAAATAGGGTACTAATGAAATTTTCCAATACTTCAGACGTACTGCCTTTTCGCCAAATTGCAGCTGTTTCCAGTTGAATATTCGAGTCTTTTATGGGTAAAAAATTTACATAAGAATTTTTATTATAGGAAATTGAAGCTGGTACAATAGCTACACCTAAATTAGCAGCTACTATGTTTATTATTGTTTTTGTATGTATAGCTTCATAATTAAGTATAGGTTTAAAACCAGCTTGAGAGCAAAGCATCAATGTTATATCCTTTAAGCAAGATTCAGATTCATTTGGAGGCAAGATAAATGTGTCATCAGCTAATTCGCTGATTGAAATTTCGGAATGATTAGCCAAACGATGTTCTTTCGGTAACACTACTACAAAAGGTTCCTTATAAAGTACTTTATATACAAAATCGTATTCTTTTAATTCATTTTTTAAGAATACCTTTCGCAAAATACCCAAGTCAATTTTCCCTTTATCCAATGCTTTGATCTGCTCTTTTGAAACCATTTCGATTATATTAATTCTTGTTTCCGGGAAAAGAACTATAAAATTACGAATAGCTTCAGGAACCAGCTTTTCTAATAGCATTCCAGTAGCGGCAATAGAAAGCTGGTCTGTTTTATTTCGAACAGCCTGTCTTGTCCTTTCTATTGTTTTATTAACTAAGTCCAGCACTTCTAACGAACCTTCGAGAAAAATCTTTCCTGCATAAGTTAGCTCTGTTTTTCTTTTTGTTCGTTTTAACAGTTTAACCCCGATTTTTTGCTCGAGCAGGCGGATCTGCTGGCTTAAAGGAGGCTGTGTCATATGCAAACGCTCTGCAGCTCTGCCAAAATGTAGTTCTTCTGCTACTGTAACAAAATATTTTAAAAGCCTAAGTTCTATAATAATATTCACCGCCTATTACACATGTTAACTGAAGGATATTTGACACATACTGTTTTAGTTTCTTATTATATTATATAAGAAAACAAAGTATAAAACAATTCTTATATGAAATCTTTATTTTGAAAGAAAAAATGAAATTATAGAATATGCATAAAAGTACTTAATAATAGGACGAGAAGTCTGAATAAGTTAACTACAATTACCAGTAAATTAAAAAAGCATAACAAATAAGCCATTGCTGATGATCGATAGGGAAATTAGGACACTGCCAATACGGTAACCTTGAGCTTTAGAGATCGTTTGCAGCAGCGTGATTTATCTGCTTAATGGAAAAACATCTGACTTCAATACATCAAACATAATATCTTTTTTTAAGGATATTGTAAATAGTTGTAAAGAGCATGCATGCAATAGGAGTATTGTTTTTTTTATGACCACAATGCTGTTTTAATACTAATGGCGATCCGATTTCAGGTTGCTTTTAACTTTTAACAGGTCTGGGAAAAGATTAGTTTTCAGGCCTTTTGTGTAGATAAAAGCGATGTGTTTGTAACCCCTTTGTTTGTTAATGCAATACAGGCAACAATGAAGGTTTTGAGAGTACCAATACCGCAACAGATAGGTGAAAAAATTTTGAGGGAGGTTGTTATATGGAAGTATCAAAGGTTGGTGTAATGGGAGCCGGGGCAATGGGAAGCGGTATAGCGCAGCTTGCTGCACAGGCCGGGTATCAGGTAATACTGAATGATTTAGAGATGCCTTTTGTAGAAAAAGGCATTGGACGTATGGAAGATTTTCTCGGCAAGAGCGTGAAAAAAGGCAAAATTACAGAAGAGCAAAAACAACAGATACTTGGCCGTATTAGCAAAAGTACGGATATTTCGGATTTTCGAGATGTTGATCTGGCTATTGAGGTAATTGTAGAGGATCTGGAGTTGAAGAAAAAAGCTTTTGCACAGCTGGATAGCATTTGCAAGCCCGGGGCCT
>JAAYOY010000116.1 GCA_012520035.1 Bacillota bacterium | reverse complement strand
TAATTAAATTTTTCAACCGCTTTAATCAGCCCCAGGTTCCCTTCCTGGATCAGATCCAGAAAGAGCATCCCCCTGCCAACATATTTTTTGGCAATACTGACCACCAGGCGGAGGTTAGCTTCTGCCAGCCTTCTTTTCGCCTCTTCGCTGCCGTCTTCCATTTTTTTTGCCAGTTCAATTTCCTCATCGGGAGTAAGAAGGGGGATTTTTCCAATTTCCTTGAGGTACATCCGTACAGGATCATTGATGCTAATACCCTCGGGAATTAGTGTATCGATCCCTTCCTCCGGGTTTTTAAGATGTTCATCCTCGATAATCTCAACTTCGGATATATCCTCAACTACATCAATCCCCTGACGGGAAAGCTCCTCATAAAATTCATCGATGGCTTCAGTATTCAAATTATACGTCTGCAGTGAATCGGTAATCTCCCTATAAGTAAGGTTACCTTTCTTTTTACCCCTTTCAAATAAGGAATGCTGGATTTCCTGAAGAGATATTTTTTTCTCCACTTCTTTAGCCATCAAAATCCTCTCCTTCTCCGGAGCGGTAAAGCTCCTCTTCCCGCTTCTTTAAATCATGAATACGCTGCAGTTTCGCTCCTATTTCATCCTGTTTAACAGTATCCCGCAGCGATTTTATCAGCCTTTCCCTTTCTTCAGCCCAGCTCAGGGCTTTTATTTTCCGGATACAGTCCAGAACGGTTTTTTGGACTTTTTCTTTTTCATCCAGCTGAACCGGATGAAACATCTTTACTATCAATTTATGCATCTCCTGGTCAGAAAAGTAACTGAGCAACGCAGCTATTTCTATTTCCCGGCCCTGCCGATCAAGATCAAAAAGATACTGCATTATTTGCCTGTTAGGGCCTTCTGTAAATGAACTCACATCTATTTCAAATTCCTTCAAATGCTTCAAGTAATCCGGATACTGTAAAATGCAGGTAATCAGTTCTCTTTCGACCAGCTCTCTCAGAGAAACATTTTTATTTGTTTTAGATTCTTTGTAAACTATATCTTTCTTTAAAGAATTACTTTGTATTATTTTCTCCAAATCCCCTCTTAATACCTCTAGCGATAGATCAATTTCTTTTGCTATTTTTTTCAAATATTGCTCCCGTTCCGGGATTTCGAGAACATCCGCCAGTATTTTACGGCTTTCCCTCCAATATTCAACCCGTCCTTCCTCTTTCTGCAGATCGTGCTTCTTCTTAATTATATATAAACGATATTCCAAAATTGATCTGGCCTTCTCCAATACCTCCGAACGAAATACGTTTCCCCCATGTTTTCTGACAAAGTCCGCCGGGTCCTGGCCCTCAGGCAAACATGCCACCATAACCCGGCAGCCTTCATTTTTCAGAAGCTCTATGCCTCTTAGGGCGGCGATCTCTCCGCCGGTATCAGCATCAAAAGCAAGGATGATTTTATCCAGTCGCCCTCTCAGCAGGGCAACCTGCTTCTCCGTGAGGGAAGTCCCCAGTGGTGCAAGGGCTTCTTTTATACCATGCTGGTGAAGCAGAATAACATCCATATATCCTTCCACCAGCAGAGCGTACTTTTCTCTCCTGATATGCGGCAGTGCCAAGTGTAAACCGTAAAGATTTCTCCCCTTGCTGAAAAGCGGGGACTCGGGTGAGTTGAGGTACTTGGGCTCGCCCTGCCTCAGGATACGGCCTCCAAAAGCGATCACCCGCCCGCGGCTGTCCCAGATGGGAAAAATCAAGCGTTCCCGAAAATAATCATAATACCTGCCCTCATTATTTTTCCCTGTCAATCCGCACCTGGCGGAAAGTTGAAGGTCGAAACCTTTCTTCTGCAGCCTGCCTGTTAATCCCTGCCAGCTGTTGACGGCATAACCCAGCTGAAAATCCCTGATAGTCCCCTCTGCTAATCCTCTCTTGAAAAGATAGTCCAGAACCTTTTTCCCTCTGGGGGTGTTCCAAAGAGCATCCTCAAAATATTGCCGGGCAAAGGAATGCATTTTTAACAGCGCTTCCCGCTCAAGCCCCTCTTTCCGGGAAACAGGGGCAGCGCTGGCTGCATCGATATTGATCCCGGCCTTCTCCGCCAGAAAGCGCACCGCCTCGGGAAAACTGCAATCCTCAATTTGCATAATAAACGTAAAAAGGTTCCCGCCATTCTGGCAGCCAAAACAATAGTATACTTGCTTCTCCGGGGAAACGGTAAACGATGGCGATTTTTCAGAATGAAAGGGGCAAAAACCCACATAATTTCTGCCCGTTTTTTTTAGTTCTATATAAGAAGATACCACCTCGACTAGATCATGGCGACTGCGTATCTCTTCGATTATCTCGCCGGGAATTAACGCCATCTTTTTCCTCCGGAACCCCGGGGCGCGTATAAAAAACCTCATCCCGGAAGAGAGACGAGGTATAATGCCTTAAGCTCAGATATTATGTGAACTCGAAATATTCGACATATCCCCTCCTACAAGAAGAACCTCCTCTCTTCTTCCCAAAAAAAGAAATGCTATTATGAAATTTTGAGCATCTGCCCCGGGTTTAATAATAACTGTTAACTTAAACAATATATTCTATAACCCCTAATAAAATTCCTGCTATTTCGTAAAAAAATATTCACCCGGCTGCACCGCTGTACATATTATACACTAATTTCAACTTTTTATTCTTTAAGAACCATTCCAATCTACCTTTTCCAGGGTTTCGGTATAAAATTCTCTTCAAATAGCGCCACAATATAGCGATCGGTCATCCCTGCGATAAAATCGCAAACATTTCGCTCGACCCCATATTTTTCGCAAAGGTCCCTTACTTCAGGGGGAAGTTCCTGCGGCCTTTTTGTCCAGTAATTATAAAGAAAATCTATAATAAATTTTGCATTTTTCTCCTGGCTCTTGGCCGCAGAACCTACATACACAAATTTATAAAGAAAACGTCTGAGGCTCTCCATCACTTCGGATATTTCCCTGCTCATTGAAATCCGGGGCCTGCCCCGGCTGTTTTGGATTAAATCGCGAATCATCGTATTTAATCTCTGAGAACCGCCCTTCCCCAGTATCTTCATTTCCTCTGCCGGCAACTGCTCGTATTTTAAGATGCCTCCCCGCAGGGCGTCGTCGATATCATGGTTGATATAAGCGATGCGATCACAGATCCTCACCAGCTGCCCCTCCAGCGTGAGGGGCTCGGACTCCCCGGTATGCTTTAATATACCGTCCCGCACTTCCCAGGTCAGGTTTAAACCTTTCTCCCCTTCCAGAAAATCAACCACGCGCAAGCTCTGCTCATTGTGCTTAAAACCCGGAGGGAAAAGCTCGTTTAAAGCTTCCTCACCGGCATGCCCAAAAGGAGTATGGCCCAGATCATGCCCCAGCGCGATAGCCTCGGTAAGATCTTCGTTTAAGGCCAGAGCTCTTGCTGCCGTGCGGGAAATCTGCGATACTTCAAGGGTATGCGTCAGCCTCGTGCGATAATGATCGCCCTCCGGAGCGATAAATACCTGCGTTTTGAATTTTAAACGGCGAAAAGCTTTGGAATGGATAATACGGTCGCGGTCCCGCTGAAAAACCGTTCTCACATCGCACGGCTCCTCAAAACGCTCCCTGCCGCGGCTTTTTCCACTCAAAGCGGCAAAAGGGGATAAGAGGCTCTCCTCAAGCTTCTCCAGCTCATGTCTTAAGCGCAATGGACCTCATACCTTTCACAGGAATATTTATCTTTGTTTCCTCAAGGAGGCTGTGGCTTCGCAGACCTGCACCACCCTTTTACCGATCAGAACAGCCCTCTTCAGGGCATAAGTATCCTTTTCCGCCGACTGCCGGGCACAAACACCGTGATGCCCCGGGCTTTCCTCATGACTGCCGCCCACCACGATCATCCCCTGTACAAACATCATATCATGCACGGCTCGCAAGGTTGTCTCCTGCCCACCATAAGGCGCAGCTCCCACGGTCAGAACCGCTCCAACAGTATTTAACAGTTTATTTGCCCTTCTTAAACGGCGTGTCTTATCCCAGAAGCTTTTCAGCTGGCCTGAAACACTTCCGAAATAAACCGGACTGCCCACAAGCAGACCGTCCGCTGCGGAAAGCTTCTCCAAAACCTCCTCGTATTCCGTCCCTTTATAGCAGCGACCCGGGCAGGGGTTCTCACATCCAATACAAAACGGCCTTTCCTGTTTCTCCATAATCTCCTGTACAAAAATCATCTCCGTACGGGCACCGAGTTCTGCTGCGGCCTTTAAAGCGGTTTCCAGCAAAAGCGCCGTATTGCCCCGTTTATGAGGGCTGCCGTTCAATCCAATTATATACATGCTTAAAACCTCCTTAATAAATTATATTTGCCTTATATTACCCTTGCAATAAAACCCGGGTTTGTGAGAAAATAAGGGAGTGTAAACCAACTTAATTCAGGATACAGCTAGGAGGCGACCTTATATGACTTCGTCCGGGCAAATAAACATAATAACGAAAAAAATAGTTGCTTATTTGTTGTTATTTTCATTTCTCTGTGGAACTATTATCTCATTTCCCACCCAAATACAAGCACAGGAAGTATCTTTTCCGGACCTGAACTCCCAATCCGCAGTATTAATGGAATTCTCCAGAGGCGAGATCATCTTCTCCAAAAACGGCAGCGAACCTTTACCTCCGGCAAGCCTGACAAAAATTATGACCCTTCTCCTTTCCTACGAAGCCCTGCAAAGCGGAAGGATCTCCTGGGATGAAGAAACTGTCGTCAGCCAGAAAGCCTGGGAAACAGGAGGATCCCAGATGTTTTTGGAAATAGGAGATAAGGTTACCGTCGGCGATCTGATCACCGGAATAGCCGTTGTATCTGCAAATGACGGCTGCGTAGCAATTGCAGAGCACCTTTACGGATCAGAGGCCATCTTTGTCCAGGAAATGAACAAAAAAGCGGCTGAGCTGGGTTTAAAAAATACAAAGTTCCAGAATTCTTCCGGCCTGCCCCATCCCGATCACTATACTACCGCGGAAGACCTGGCGGTAATTTCACGCTACCTGATAAAGAATTTCCCGGAATACCTCAAGTTGCACAAGCAAACGGAGTTTACTTATAATGATATTGTTCAATACAATCTCAACCCCCTGTTGGGCCGCTACACGGGGGCTGATGGCTTGAAAACGGGACACACAACGGAGGCGGGGCACTGCCTGGTAGGAACAGCAGCCCAGGAAGGCCTGCGCTTTATAACGGTGACCATGAATGCCTCCAGCGCGGAAAAAAGACTTATAGATAATGAAACCATGCTCAACTACGCATTCCGGAACTATACGCAGGCAAAGCTGTTGCCGGCGGGTGAAGTTGTTAGCAGTATCAGAGTTACGGGTGGCGAAGAGCGACAGTTGGGTTTAACGCTGGAAAAGCCGGTAGAAACCGTAGTGCCTTTTGACCGCCAGGAAGACCTGGAACTGAAGTATAACATTCCGGAGAGCGCTCCTGCACCCATCGAAAAGGGTTCTCCTCTGGGCACCGTAGAGGTCCTTCTCGATGGTAAAAAGTTAACGGAGGAACCCCTGCTTGCAGCGAAAGATATCAAAAAAGCCGGCATTTTCTCGCTTATATTACGTTCTGTAGCGGATTTTTTCTCCGGTCTGTGGCAAAAGCTGCTGCAGATGATCAACAACTTGTTGTTTTAACTCCCAGGACTAAAGCGGAACACTTCTTTTTTTATTCAACGCAGCTCTAAAATTTTCCTTCCTGTTTTTCCATATCAATGCTAAAAGAAAATTTTACATCCTAAGTGAATGGTGATGCATATGATGGGTGGTAAAGGGGCGGATTTATGGCACCTTTTTAAAATATGGAAGGTCGGAATACTGGTATTATTGGCAACCATGCTGTTTCTCCGGTCCCATGCCGCAGGGGCTGCTGAACAGCACTCTTCCCTCCAGGATTTTACCGCCCATCTTGACAAGCGTATCCCCGCTTTAATGAAATATTATGATATTCCAGGAGCCAGTATCGCACTGGTTCAAAACGGCCGGGCTGCCTGGTCCAAAGCATATGGTTATGCGGATCTGGAAAATGAAAGAAGAATGACCACCGATACTTATTGCCGGGTGGAGTCACTTTCAAAGCCCGTTACTGCCTGGGGG
>JAAYOY010000115.1 GCA_012520035.1 Bacillota bacterium | reverse complement strand
GCTGCCACAGAAAGAGAAGTAATAAAGTCCAGCCCCAGCGAACCAATAGCTATTGAGGAAAATAAGAAGATGATGATATAAAGGATATTGAATCCGATCACATTTTGTACCGTTTCTTCAGGGATTACTTTTCCCCTCAACCTCAAGGGTATCACGGCCGAAGGGTGAAGCACTTTTTGTATTTCCCTGATGGCGAATTTAATCAGGATGATAATGCGTATTTGTTTCATCGCACCGCTGGTAGAACCCCCTGAAGCGCCTATAAACATCAGAAAAAAAAGTATTATCCTTGCCAGGGAAGGCCATTTGCCGTAATCGGTTGTTGCATAACCTGTGGTAGTAGTAATGGAAATAACCTGGAAAAAACCGTTTCTTGCTGCTTCTATGAGCGTTTCGTAGCAGGTTTGATAGATATTCAGGGTTATAAGAATAGAGGCTATGAGTAGAACGCAAAGATAAAAGCGCAGTTCGGTATCCCTGAAGACCTGCCTCCACTGCTTCTGCCAGAGAGCGTAATACAGGGAAAAGTTACCTCCAGAAATAACCATAAAGACGAGAATTACCATTTCCGCCCGGAGGTTATTCAATCCGCCGATACTACTGTTATTTGTTGAAAAACCACCCGAGGGCATTGTAGTAAACGTGTGGTTGATTGCATCAAATAAACTCAAGCCGCTTGCCAGCAGCAGAAAAAATTGAAGAACAGATAATACAAAATAGGCTATCCATAGACGCTTTGCTGTTTCCGCCAGGCGGGGCACAATCCTTTCCGGCCCGGGTCCCGGTACCTCCGCCTTTAAAAGGTTGAAGCTTCTTATACCCAGCCTCGGCAGCATGGCGACGAAAAGGACGATAATCCCCATGCCTCCCAGCCATTGAGTCAGGCTTCTCCAAATTAGTATAGAACGGGGCAGCACTTCAATATTTTCAATAACCGTCGCACCGGTTGTGGTAAATCCCGACATGCTCTCAAAAAAGGCATCTGTGTAATTTAAAAAAGTACCTGAAATAAAATAAGGCAGAGAGCCTAATAGAGCGGCAACCGGCCAGGCCAGAGCGACGAAAGCAAAGCTTTCTTTTATAGTGATATTCTCCGGGGGTATATTTTTGTATCTTAATAAGAAACCGGCGATGATAGAAATGGCCGATGGAATAACGAATGATAAAAGATTACGGAAATCTGCAATAGCCCATAACAAAGGAAAGAGCATTACTATACCCAAATAAAAAAGAAGAGTCCCCATAAGATAGGCCTGAACTTTATAGCGCATATCAGAAGCTCCTTATTGGTGATAGCAGCATGGCGGTTTAATAATTAATAATTAATAATTAAAGAAAGCTCTGGGGCTCTTTCTTTCTTTTCCAAGGGATTTTTTCTCCCCGGCAAAAAGACGGTCAATGTGGTTGTTAAGTTTGGGACTTAAAAATAATATCACCCTGTCATCCGGAAGGAGAATGTCGTCGCCATGCGGCAAAATAATTTCGTCATTTCTCAATATGGCTCCAATAAGAACGCCCTTGGGAATGCCGGCATGCTGTATTCTTTTATTGGCTACCTTGGACGATTGTGGTATGCTCAGCTCAAGAATTTCCATTTTCCCATTTTCCAAAAGGGACATGGAGAGCACATTACCCTTGCGGATCAGCTTTAAAATCTGGGCAGCTGTTAATAACCTTGGGCTGATGATATGTTCCATACCGAGACTTTGAAAGAGCGAAAAATAATCCTGGTTAATAATTTCGCAGATTGTCTTTTTGGCACCGAATTGCTTGGCCAGAATTGAAGCCAGGACATTTGTCCTATCATCTCCTGTAACTGCTACGAGAACATCTGTGTTCTGAATATCTTCCTGCTTTAAAAATGATAAATCTATTGCATCCCCCTGAAGAACCAGGGTTTTATTAAGCTTTGCAGCGATGGATTGGCAGCAATCGGGATCTTTTTCTATTATTTTAACGTTAATGTTGTTTTTCTTATTAGATTCCAAAGTTTTAGCTAGCTGAAAACCTATTTTCCCACCGCCAAGAATTAAAACATTTGTATTTTTTACTTCCTTTTTCTGTAACAGCCAGCCAAACTCATCTAGCAGCTCTCCTTTTCCGAGAAGAAACACCTTATCATGAGGTAAAATGATATCCTTCCCGCCGGGTACGATGAATTCTCCGTTTTCTCTTTCAATGGCGGCAACAATGCTGTTCTTTGGAATTGGCAGCTCCGATAGGGGCTGGTTAACAAGTTTAGCGTTTTCGTCGACAACCACACTGACCATTTTAATCCGTCCTTTGGCGAAGTACTCTGTTTCCCTTACATTTGGGGTTCGGATTAATTTGGCTATTTCAAAGGATGCTACCCTTTCAGGATTAATAAATATATCAACTCCCAGTTGTTTGTTGCTCAAAATACCGGATTCAAAATATTCGGAATTGCGCACCCTTGCAACGGTGATTGGAACATTGTATTTTTTGGCAAGCATGCAGGAGATCATATTCACTTCATCAACTTGCGTTACGGCGATAAGCATCTCGGCATTTTTGATGCCGGCTTCTTCCAGTACAGCGGTATGGGCTCCATTACCGCATTTTACCAGACCGTCGATTTCTTCATTTAATTGACGTGCAATTTCAGGGTCCTGCTCGATAAGTACAACATCCTGATTCTCATCGGAAAGAAGTTTGGCCAGTGCGGTTCCGATTCCGCCTCCGCCGATAATTATAATATGCACATCAATGCCCTCTTTCCCGCTGGTATAAGCTTAAATCTTTGCGCTTTAACTTCGATCATACCAGTCCCGGGATATATTGTAAACTATTATTTTCGGGGAGGGAGGTTGGTCTTGCTGAATAGGCGGGTTTTATTGTAAACTTACGTAAAAGGCAGATATGAGGAAAAAAATGATAACGGAAAGGACTGTGCAACAGCACGCTTGCAGGAATATTTTTCCGTACCGGAATAGAATGGCTGACCTGACCGGCTTCTTTTGCTTCCTAATAATACACTAAATTTGGGGGTTGTTAACATGAAAATAGTTGTCTTGGGTGGTACAGGTGATATGGGCTCGGCAGCAGTTCGGGATCTGCTCAAATTTACAGATGTACAGCAGGTCACCATTGCCTCCCGGAATACCGCCGCGGCTGAAAAACTGGCCTTTGCTCTCGACGATCCGCGTACCGTCGTGCAAAAAGTAGAGGCCGCTTCACATGCGGACCTGGTGAAGGTCATGCAAGGGCATGACGTAGCAGCCGGTGCCCTGGGCCCGTTCTACCGTTTTGAAAAGCCGCTGGTGGAAGCAGCCCTCGCTGCCGGAGTGGACTATGTGAGCATTTGCGATGATCACGATGCTGTGCAGGCTGTGCTTCCCTTTGATCAGGCAGCAGTGGAAAAAGGAAGGAAAATACTGACCGGTTTGGGTTGGACACCCGGTATCACCAATATATTGGCTCGTAAGGGTTATGACGAACTTGAAGATGTAGATACAATCCGGGTGTACTGGGCCGGCAGCGCCGGCGATTCGGAAGGTCTGGCCGTCATTCTGCATACGCTGCATATTTTTACCGGCAAGGTAACTTCTTTTCAGGGCGGCCAACCAATCTATATTAAGGCAGGTTCGGGGAAAGAAATCGTCGATTTTCCGGCGCCGCTGGGCAAAATTACTGTTTTTCACCTGGGTCATCCGGAACCGGTTACTCTGCCGCGTTACCTGCCAGGGGTTCAGGAAGTATCCCTGAAAGGAGGCCTGGCCGAAAACTACCTGCACAGCCTGGCCAGGATGATAACCATGCTGGGCTTTACTTCTACGCCTTACCGAAAACAAAAAACGGGCATGCTGATGAAAAAATTGCTGCCTTTCTTCCCCACTGCGAAAAACCGCAGCCTCTCCGGGGCGAAAGTAGAGATCACGGGAAAGCGTAACGGAAAAGAAGTCCGGATTACTTATGCGACGGTTGACCAGATGAGAAGATTGACCGGGATCCCGCTGAGTATCGGAGCCTGTATGCTGGCCCAGGGAAAAATTAAGCGCTGCGGTGTTTTCGGGCCGGAAGCTGAGGGTGCAATTAACCCGGATGCCTTTCTACAGGAACTGGCCCGCCGGGATATCAAAGTAGAACGTTGGGAAACAGAACTATAACCGGCAGAAAAAGATCGATTAAAAAGATTGATTAAAAGGTAGGTTTATAAACCGAAGTTCAACCAGTTGTTTTAACATAACCCCATAGATAGCCGGTTCATTAATAAAACATTTAAAAAGGAGTACAATTGTATCTTTCTCCGGACAGGTGGAAAAATAAGAATGCGGCAAGCAAGATTAATCCATCATGAAGGAGGCTCAATGGCGGTAGATAGTGCAAATAATAAAGAAACAATACAATCTCTGAATCAGCTTTTACAGGGAGAGTACATGGCGGTGGAAAGTTTTAATATTTTTATTTCTAAGATAGAAGACGAGAATGTGAAGAATACTTTTCAAGAGATCCAAAAACAACATAGGCAGAATATTGATAAGTTAGCAAGCTATATCCAGAATATAGGTGGACGTCCGCAAGAGAACCTTGGGATAAAGGGCATGATGGCGGATAAGAAAGTCAGTATGGACTTGGGTTTAAAGGCTGATACTGCTGAAATTATTAATAAAGCGGTAGAAGGCGAAACTCGAGGAGTAAATATGGCAGAAAAAATTTTAAGGGGCAACCTTGATCATAAATCCAGGGATATAGCAGGTGAGATTTTGCATAAAGATAGGAGTTCTATCGATAAGTTGAATAGCTTGAAGCAAATGAAAATAGAATCACCGGGTTAGAGAGCTTTATGCTGTAAATAAAGCAGAAACCCCGCAGCCTTTGATGGCTGCGGGGTTTATCGCTGGTGCCGAAGGTGGGACTCGAACCCACACGATCAGAGACCGCTTGATTTTGAGTCAAGTGCGTCTGCCTATTCCGCCACTTCGGCAAATTACAATACTGCTGCTTTCATTTCCTTATTATACATGAGACCAAAGTACAAGTCAAATCCATTTTTGGACTGAGTGCGTTTAATCTGTGATAATGTCATCTTGTTAATTATCGTGATAAAATGTCACTTATGAAAGGTAAGGTATGAGCAAGTAAGTGATAATCAGGGATGTTCCCCACAAAAGCAAGCCGCAAGGCAGCACCGCTTGTGGGGAACATCTGCGCTTTTATAGCCGGGGCAGAACACGTTATTTTTATATTAGCTGTTAAGCCATTGCATAGGTTTGGTTCTCATTTACAGGATTGGCGGCAATACTGCCTTACCGGTCCAGTTTTTCCTTCAGCAGTTTGTTTACCAGCTGCGGATTTGCCTTTCCCTTTGTTTCCTTCATAACCTGGCCTACAAGGAAACCGAGCGCTTTATTTTTTCCTTTGCGGTAATCTTCAACCGACCCTGGATTTCCGGCAAGAACACTATCGACGATTTTTGCTATTGTATCCTCATCAGAGATCTGCGTGAGCCCTTTTTCTTTAATAATATCCTCCGGTTTTTTCCCCGTAGCGAACATTTCTTCAAAAACGCCCTTGGCGATTTTTCCGCTGATCGTGCCTTTATCGATCATCTGCAGGAGCTTTCCAAGATCTTCCGGTTTTATTTTGCAATCATTTATCCCGGTATTGGTTGAGTTGAGCAGGCGCAGCAGCTCGCTCATAATCCAGTTGCTGACGCTTTTTGGTTCATTGTAGCCTGTTAAAACGGCTTCATAGTAATCCGCGATTTCTCTTGAAGCTGTTAGTATTTCCGCATCATAGGGCGGCAGCCCGTATTCCCCCGTAAACCTTGAGTAGCGGGAATCAGGAAGCTCGGGAATGGATTTTCTGATCTCTTCCAACCACTCTGCCGGCAGTTTGTATGGTGGAAGATTGGGATCGGGAAAACAGCGGTAATTAGCGGATACTAATTTGCTGCGCATGGCTTTGGTGATCCCTTTCGCTTCGTCCCAGTGCCTGGTCTGGGGGATTACCTCTTTTCCCTCCATTACTACTGAGCGCTGCCTTTCCACTTCGTATTCGATTCCTCGGAATACGGCGCGGAAGGAGTTCATATTCTTCAGCTCCGTTTTGGTTCTTAATTCTTTACTGCCCGCAGGCCTGATACTTATATTGGCGTCGCAGCGCATGGATCCTTCCTCCATCTTGCAGTCGGAGATGGCGATATAACGCAGAATGCTGCGCAGCTTTTGCAGAAAAAGCCTGGCTTCTTCCGGGGAACGGATATCCGGTTCCGTTACAATTTCTATCAGGGGTACGCCTGCTCTGTTAAAGTCCACCCGGCTGTAGGGAGAGGAGATTATATCGCCCATGTGGAGGAGTTTGCCGGTATCCTCTTCCAGATGGACCTGGTGTATGCCGATTTTTTTAGAGCGTCCGTCCAGGTGTATTTCCACATAACCGTCCCTGCCCGTAGGTTGAAAAAACTGCGATATTTGAAACCCTTTGGGCAAATCGGCATAATAGTAATTTTTACGGTCAAAAGTGATCTCATCGGCAATGCGGCAGTTGAGAGCCATCGCAGCCTTAATTGTATATTCCACGGCTTTTTCATTTAATTTTGGAAGTGTGCCGCCTGGCAGCCCCAGGCAGAGCGGGCACACCTGGGTATTTGGATCGGCACCAAAGGCGGTGCTGCAGCCGCAAAAGAGTTTTGTATTTGTCAATAGTTCTACGTGTACTTCCAGACCGATAACAGTTTCAAATTCCGGCATCAATTACACCCCCTGATTGTTGAAGTCAAAATTGGGAAATGCAAGGGTATTTTCATTTTCCAGCAGCAGCGCCGCTTTTAGCAGGGTCAGCTCATCTTCTTTTTTGCCCGTAAACTGCAGCCCGTAGGGAAGGCCTTTTGTATGCAGCGGATAAGTTAAAGCAGGCAGTCCGGCAAGGTTGGCGGCTGCGGTGTAGTATCCTGCGGGATCCGGCAGCTCCTCCCGGCCGGGTAAAATACCGGGGCCGGGCGCCCTAAATGGTGTTGTTGGGGTAAGCAGCAGGTCGTACCGCTGCAGGCAATCTTCCAGTTCTTTTGTGATAACGCTCCGAAGTTTTTGTGCCTTTAAAAAATAATCATTATAATATTTTGCCGAAGAAACCAGAGCGCCGAAGGTTAAGAATTTCTTGAGCTTGCTGCTGAATCCCTCGCTGCGTGTTAGCGTGTACATCTCCTGGAGGTGCCTCCCTTCGGCCCTGTATCCAAAGCGCACCCCGTCATAATTGGCCAGATTGGAAAAAGCCTCAACCGCGCTGATAATCGTTGCTGTCAGGGAAGAGTGCTGAAAATGCGGCAGCTGGACGAAATGTATTTTTATTCCGAGCTCCTCTAATTTTTTGAGCTGACCTTGGAAAATATCCTTCAGCTCATCTTCAAGATAAGGAGCATCCTGCCAGTTTTCCGGCACTGCCGCCTGCAATTCTTTGCTGTTTCCCTCCAGCAGTGAAATATAATCAGGAGCTTCGGAGCGCAGCGAGGTAACGTCATGCGGATCATGACCGGCAACGGCAGTCAGGGCTGCAGCCAGATCCATAGTATTTCCGGCCATCAGGCCGATATTTTCCAAGGAGGAAGCGGAATCAAGAAGCCCCCTTCTGGAAATTCTTCCGTACGTCGGCTTTAATGCGAAAACCCCGCAGTAAGATGCGGCTTGCCTTAATTCGCCCCGCACGTCGGAAGCGAGAGAGAAATTAACGACCCCGGTTAATACCGCAGCGGCCGCTCCGTTACCTGCCGTGTGCTTTGTATTCCAGGGGTTCTTTACACCTTTGAAATAAGAGCTTTCGCCTGAACACCCTATGCCGAATTCCTCCATGTTAGTTTTGCCGATAATTATAGCGCCGTTTTCTTTTAGCTTTAGAAAAACATGGGCATCCAAAGGAGGTTTATATGTAGAAAGCATTTTTGAAGCACATGTTGTTACATATCCGCTCGTGGCAATATTATCGCCCAGGGAGTATGAAAAACCAAATAGGGGGGCGTTGTCACCAACCTTTAATTTATCATCAAAAAGCGCTTCTATTTCCTTTGAAATAATATCAGGATCAATAGAGATAAAAGCGTTGTATTTCTCTTGAACGCTGTTGCAAAGGCTAATTATTGAGCTGCTCAGTTCCTGTGGCGAGAGGGATTTATTTTTTATCTGCTCTTTTAGTTGCCGGGCCGAATAAGATCTGTTATTCACGGATGAGCCTCCTTTCGTTCTTCTTCCTTTTTCATATTACTCTTCTACAATTTTGGGCACGAGAAAACTTGAACTGTCAGCATCGGGCGCGTTCTCCAGCGATAGCTGCAAGGGCAGGGAAGGTTCAATTATGTCTTTGCGCAATGTATTATACCCTTTTATGGCACCAAAAGAAGCTTCTGCCTCGCCTAAATCGATCTTCTGTAAAACTTTCGCCATTTTAAAAAATGTTTGCAGCTGTTCATGTAATTCTTTTTCTTCCTGTTGGGTGAGTTTAATCCGCGCATCCCAGGAGGCATTTTTTAATTCCTCATCATTTATTTGCAACCCTTTCACCCCTTTACAAAATTAGTATTTTGTCTCATTATATCATAATTTCTGTTCAATATAAAAAAATGGAAGGAACGTCTTTTATTGTTTGCTGCCATTGTACCGGTTTTCTGCTGGTGCAGCAGTAATGCATAAGGAAAAATGAAAAATTCTAAACAAAAAGGATGAAGATTTTTAACCCTTTTTTGTTGTTTTGAATATAATAAAAAAGCATAATAAGTGGGGTGCCCAATATTGAGAAGACGCCGTCTTTCCCTGTTCCTTATAAAATGCAGCGGTGTTCTAATTGCCGTGATCGGGATTACTTTAATTGTAAATACACTGCCCCTTTTTTTATGGCCTTTTCTGCTGGGATGTTTTTTAATCTGGATGGGTTGGCGCCTTTACATGGCCAAAAACTGGTAAGTATTGGCGGGCATTTCATTATTTAATTAAAAGGGGGATTGAACATGAGGTTTTATGTTTTTAAAATGCCCAAATTTATTAGCTACATATTAAAAGGGCTGCTGGGAAAAAGATGAAAACACTGATAATCTTATACTTTTGCCTGATTACCGCAATGCAGTATATACTTCAATGGTAGCATAGTGCTTCGTAGTTGGGGTGCGGTTATTCAGGTGTCTAAATAGGCATTGCTACAAAATACCACATTCTCAAAAAAATTTTAAATGAAAAAAGCGCAAGGCTACTGCGCTTTTATTTTTGTGCTCTTAAGTGGATATACGGCATTGCTCTGGTAAGTCATTAAATAGCTCTTTTTACTTTTCCTGATTTCAGGCACCGCGTACATACATGTACTCTCTGGGGGGCTCCATTTATAATAGCTTTGATTTTTTGAATATTAGGTTTCCACGAACGCTTTGTCCGGATATGTGAGTGACTGATCATAAAACCGCTCTTTTTCTCCCTGCCACAAAAATAACATTTATTGGACATTATTACACCTCCTGCCATACTTATCTTTTCATCTTTAGTATTTTAATAAGAAAGCATATCTTTTTTACTCAAACAAGTTAGATTTTAACACAATTCCTTTTTAAAGACAAGACAAAGATAGCCAGGTGC
>JAAYOY010000114.1 GCA_012520035.1 Bacillota bacterium | reverse complement strand
TTACTCAAATATATTTGATGGCCTCCATGACAACCGGTGATTGTGGTAATTATATTTTTATTGACGTTGATTGCTTTTCAGCTATCTCACCGATAACCGGAAGCTTAAACCACGTATATTTGTAAGCTTTAATCATTAGAACAATCCAGAGGATAATTGATGCGACCGATATTAAAAATGCCAGGATCCATCCTAGAATAGGTATCAATCCCAATATGAAGTTTACTATCATGATTGCAACAGAAACAAGAATAGATTGCATTGCATGAAATTTTACGTACTTGCTATCCTTTTCCAGAATAAAAAACACGATACCCGTAATAAAACCCAGAAGATAGCTTAAAAGCGCAGCCAGGTTTGCATCCATACCGGTGGAAGACTTTTCAGGGGTAGCCAGGGTATTACCTGTATTCATTTCATTATTACCCATGTTTTTTCTCCTTTCAATAATAGTATTTCGGCTCAACGTTCTTCTAGAGGCAACCGCCTCAAGGGCCACTCAATCATCTAATTCGGCTTTATAAGTCAAATATGATTGCAAGCTTTGATAATTGAAAGCTTTTTGTGGGAAGCCCCCGGGGATAAGTTCGCATCTGTCGGACAAGCCCGCAATATGCCGTTTGCGCAATATGCCGTTTGTCGGTAAACATGCAGAATAATCTCCAACCTGCGATTAACCCCCATTTCTTTTCAATAATCCACCACTCCTTTCCTATATTATTTCTAATTATTTCTAGCTGGATTTATTATACAGCATTTTTTATAAAAATGCTTCTCATTTTTTGCAATTTTTTGTCGGGACAAGGGACCAATTTTAAGCTTAGGGAAACAGGTGGGACAAAAGACCGGCTACCCCGAAAAAAGGGTGGGATAAGGAGCAAGTGAGCTTATGCGACAAAAATTAAGTAATGTTATCAAAATCCTCTGCTGCCCCTTATCCACCTGTCCCGACTTTTTCCTGCCATGTTATCGCAACCCCCATGCTTTCAGGGTTTGGGGGGATTTAAGCCAAACCAGGGTTCTAACGTAAAAAACACTGGGAGAGAAAAATTCCTCTCTCCCAGCCGACCACAATAAGCTTACCAGCCCATGCCCTGAACAAAGAGCTTGAGCAGAAGTGTAAGCGATTCTGCGCGGGTAATCTCCGCGTTGGGCCTTAAAGTACCGTCCAGGTAACCGACAACAATATTTTCTACTTTTTCTTCAGCCCATTCCGGCACTTCGGCACTATCTGCAAAGACCGATAGATCGAGGGGATTGTATTCATAACCCGGAATGGCCTTTAGGGCATTGCTCACCATTACCGCCGCCTCAATGCGGGTAATCGGCATCGCAGCTTCGAATCTTCCGTTCCGGTCCACCATCAGGCCCATCTCTACTACAGCTCCGGCCATCTCAACAGCCCAGCCGGGAACTTCTCCGCCATCGCTGTATCTATCCCGCAGCAGTGTTTCCGCTTCATGCGCCGCCATTGCTTTCAATAGGGGCTCATCCGGGTCTATATTGAGTATCCGATAGATTAGCAGGGCAAACTCAACGCGCGAGATATTCTGTTCGGCTTTCGCCAGGCGAATCAGCTCGCCATCCCTGGTCGGATAGCCCTCAATCATCCCCAGCCCGTTCATGCGGTTGATCACTTCCTCCGCCCAATGACCGGCTTTAAGGTCGGTGAAGACCGGCTGAATAACACCAAAAACGTTAAACCAGCCCGTATATTCGCCGTCGTTTACAGCTTTCACTTTTCCGTCTCCTGCAGGATAACTGGCCAGCGCCACCCATTTTTTGGCCTGTTCGTTCCAGTAATAAGCCCTGGGGGCGTGCCCCGGTTTTGATTCAAGCACTTTATGATCGTAATCAAGGAAGATTTCACGCCGAACCTCGTCAATTTTTACCGGCCGGCCAAGCTGGATAAAACCGGGCATGCGGTCAACCAGCGTTAATCCGACAGGGGGTTGTTCTTCAGGTTTTTTCCTCACCGTTTCGCCGCCACCGTTTCCACTGCTGCTGGTTCTCACCCTGAAGCTGAAGGAATAGTCATCAGCCAGGTCGTTACGGTACACGGCATTGTACACGGCTTCGCATACCGACGCGGCGGGGATATTGACGGTATACCTGAGCCCCTCCCGCAGGTTTCTTACCGGATCCAGCGTCAGATCCTTCCCCTCTATCGCATAAACATAATCCACTACCGTGCTGCCGGTTGTGATGGATATATCGCTGAAATAGATGCTCTTTGCTACGGCCTTATTAAAGGTAACGGTAATATCCGCAGAGGGTGAAACTCCGGTAGCACCATCACGCGGGTTCGTGGAAACCACCTGCAGGCTATCAGGGTCAGGGTCAGGATCGTCAACGGGGGGTTCGCCTGCAATAAGCCAGTAGATAACATTCTCCTCACCGGATCCATTCCATGAATTTTTATATTTCTCTACAGCGTTTAAAAAGCTGTAATTATTGGAATTGAATGCTGCGGCAGGTTTATTAAAATCAAATGTAGGACCTGGATGGCTGAGAACCTCTCCCAGGTCTCCAGTCGTGGAAACGAATCTGCCTCCTAGCCCCGGAGGGTTGTATCCGTTCCAACCTTCACCTTCATATGACCAGACAACCCAGAAACCTGTGCTGCTATTACCATAAACCACATCCGGCGACCACTGAAGCAGTTCTTGATCACAAATTGGTAGTTCATCATTAACATGACCATCGGCATCCAGAATACAGCCGAAAATATCAGCATCATAAGTTCCCGAATCCCTATAATCTTCCCAAACAACCAGGTATTGATGGTTATCACTATCATATGCGATGGAAGGATTCCTCTGATCAACAGGTGGATCGTCCGGCACGGTCTTTCCGTCTGAAATCAAGAAATTATCTCCTTCAAGCTCCTCGCCCTGGTCTGTAAATTTTACAAACTGCCCATAGATATTAGATTCCCCATTATCTTCAGGGAAGCCATGCCATACTACAAGAAACCTGTCCTTTTGGGAATCAAAGGCCACTGCCGGTGGACTATTTTCTGGACGTCCATCGGAATCAGATGTATCAAAAACATCAAAAACATCATCGAGAGCAACCTTGTTATTCGCATCCACAAACCGGCTACCAATGCCCCAGAATCCATCACTGCTTTCATAATCCCATGCTGCCAGAAACACTTCGTTTACACTGTCATAAGCTACCGCTGTACCAGTAATTTCCCGTGAGGAATAAGGGCTAATTTGTAGCGGCGGTTCATTGGAATCAATAGTTCCGTCTGCCTTGACAAATTGTCCATATACATACGGATCCGACAGGTTACGTACCCAGACAACCAAAAATCTGTTATTTTTGCTGTCATAGGCAACCGAAGGTGACGCCTGGTCGTACTCTTCATCAACATCTATTGCAAACCTTTCCTCAACATTGCCTTCTCGATCAACTAATTCCCCGAAAATTGAAAACGGCTCCCATCCATTACCGGAATAGCTGTAGACACAAAGGTAGTTGTCCTCTCTGGAGTTGTAAGCCAGGTCCGTTCCCAGCCTTCTCCAGGTAGGAGCTGCTGTCCCATAAGCAGCAAAGGCGATCCGGATCTCCTGCGCTTCGCTCCCGGAAACACCTGCATCCGCAATGCCGATCTCCTTGAGCGGGATGACAAACTCATAGAACTTGTGCTCGTAGTTCACCTTGTCCGTATAGGTGAAATTGGCCCTGCCCCAGGTTTGCTCCGACTGGGTAACCTTGAACTCCTTGAGGCCGTCCACCGTGAGAACATAAACCTTGGCATAGTCCAGCTCTCCGTCAACGGTGTTGTCCGGGGTAAAATCCAGAGCGACGTAAAGGTTCTCGTCGTCATTCATCACCCAACCGTAAACATAGCCGGGAGGGTGGCCCGAGCCTGGAACCACATATTCCTTGAAAAACGGTTCCCGCTCCTCCACGTAGCCCAACATTTCCCCCAGGGACAATGTTGCCCAGGCACTGCCCGGCGTGTAGCTATAAAACGCCGCGTTTTCGCTCATGGTCCTGTAAGTATTAATACGGGGAAACTGAAACGGTATCTTGCTGATTACGACAGGCTCAATCCTGGCGGCGACTGTTAGAGTGCTTCCCTTGCAGCCTTTAAAAACCAACTCCACGCCGCCTTCATCGATATTGATAAGATCATTGTCCATAGCGGCAAGCTTCGCCGGCGGCAGGCCTCCCCCGTTGTTTACTCTGGTAGGAGCTGCACCGCCAAGAAAAACTGCATCCAAATGGGCCGCTCCGCCGCCACTTTTTTCCAACCGGATAGTTGTCTCCATACCAGACGGCAAATCCACCAAATCCAATTCCTGCACGTGTACACTCTTCCCAAAGGGCAACTTCCCCGCCTCGCGCCACCCTCCGTCTTCCCACAGCTGCACAACAAGTTCCCCATTATGCTGCAGTAAGCCTTGCTGAACTACCCCAGCGTATAACGGCATGCCATCCGTTAACGCCGGCGGGTCCCCGGGAGTTGCAATTGCCGGCAAAGGAAACAGCAATGACATCGCAAAAGCGATAAAAAGAACCAGAGAAACAAACCGGTTTCTTCTTTTTTGTTTCCTATTCAAATAAAATACACCTCACCAAATATAATCTACTTGTATTAAGAAAAACCTCTTCAAATTCTTTAGCCTGGCGGAAGAAAATTTTTTCTAAAAAAACAAATATGCATATTTTTCCTCCTTTCTTTTTTCTATATTTAATCTGCAATGTCAAACAGGAGTCAAAAAGTAAATATCTCTTTTCCTGTCTCGTAATGGTTTATAGACGTCATAATTATAAGGATATTAGCAATGAGTTGTAATCACCCTGGGGGTGATTTTAAGTACAATAAGGAATGATTTTAAGGGTGATTTTTTAAGTTGTTTTTAGGAACAGGGGGGCTAGAGACAGGGGGACAGGTCCCTTCTCACTCCTCAGCAAATCCATCATCGGAATACAGGGAGCATTTCTCTTCGCCCTTCTTGTGGAAAACTTCCTTATTCCTCGCAATTCTAATTATATTTGTATCGTTATCAAACGTATTCATCCCAGGGATGATTACTAAGCCCAATTTCAAGGGTGATTTTAGGGTGATTTTATTTCTTAGGAAAGGAAGGACAGTGGGATAAGGGGACAGGGGAGTAGGACAGGGGGACAGATCCCGGCAATAAACCTGCCCCCTAATGTCCTTAAAAGCAAAACTGGGACAGAGAATCTGCCCCTCATGTCCCCAGTGGACTTTTCCCGCCAATTACCGCTCATGCCAGGCGCACCAAAAAATAAGACCTGCTATTAACCTGGAGGTCATATGGCGTATATATAAAGTTTGAGAAGATCGTTGGGATTGGATGGCGACCTCCCGGTATGAGCCGGTGTTGCTTTTAAAGCCAAGCTTTTCCAGGTCAAGTTGATTTGTATATGGGTTATATATGGGGTGTTTTAAGAAGATAAGTGATTCCTAGATAAGTAGTATTTTAAAGGGACAAGAAAAGAACAAGCCAAAAAGCAAGAACAAGAACCGTCCCTTTTCTTGCTAAAGAAAGAGCAGGCCAAAAGGCAAGCGCAAGAACCGTCCCTTTTTTTGCTCAGAACCGTCCCTTTT
>JAAYOY010000113.1 GCA_012520035.1 Bacillota bacterium | reverse complement strand
TGAGATGCCCTATTTCACCGGCGAAACCACCACTCCCCCGGTAAATTTTTCCTTCTACGATTATTCCTCCGCCTATGCCGGTCCCGAGGGTAATATTGACCATATTTTTTGTACCCCTGCCTGCGCCAAAAACAAATTCCCCGTAGGCTGCAGCATTGGCATCATTCTCTATAATTATCGGTAAATGCAGTCTTTCTTTTAACTCCCTTTCCAGCGGGAACATCTCCCAGCCGGGAAGATTGGGAGAACTGATCATCTGTCTGGAACGGATATCATAAAAGCCTGCGATGCAAAGGCCAATGCCCTCAAGTTTATTAAAGGGCAGCCCCTCGTCAAAAAGAATCTCTTCAATATTGCCGATAAGACGCCGAAGGACCGACTGCGGTCCTTCCCTTGCCCTCGTAGGTACTTTTTTTAATCTGATTATCTCACCATCATCGCCGGCAGCAAGGGCCAGGAGCATCTTTGTCCCGCCCAGATCCACTCCAACCCTGTAATCCATTTGCTCACCTCAAGCCTTTATCAACTGTATCAACGTTCTCTGCACTCCAACCTTTCCATATTTTATCCCTACCGGGGACCAAATACCCTATTATTCAGGAAAACAGTAAAAAACATTCTTAAACAGAAGAAAGTATTACGGAAAGCAATAAAAGTGTTATTTTTTCACTGCAATTATTCTCAAGATGCTTGAAACCTGTGAGAGAGGATAAGATAAGAGGAAAGATAAAAGCCTGTTGGGGCCTGTTCTCGTTGTTATACATTCCCGTTTACCAACTCATTCAATACATTGTTTACCCTCTCACTTACCTCGGAAAAGAAGCCCTCTATATCACAGGCAACCAGTTCTTTTCCCTTATGAATAATATCCCGGCTTTCAACCAGATCGATAGATTCAATATTATGGCGGAAATATATCTGCTGCTGATAGCGCAGGGCAAGCAGCCGGGCATCCAGCGGTTCTTCTTCAAAAAAACTTTTAAAAGTAAGTAAGGACTTCTCTAAAAGTTTCGCATCCCTGTGGAGAAGAGGGGATAATACCCTGCAGAGCTTGGGGATAAGCAAAGTATTATTAAATGCCTGCTGAAGGGAGGTTAACAGCCGCGGGGATTTTTCATTTATATAAAGCTCAACACCCATTTCAATGAAGTTATGGGCTTTCCACCAGCCGTTTTCGGCGGAAATATTACATGCTTCCACTACCCTGTTGATAAGCGGTTTGGCCTTTTCATAACAATAACCTCTTTCATAATTGCTATATTTTTCATCACTGTAGTAGTCAAGTCCTTTTGGCTCTATGCCGTGAGTAATTACTCCCAGAGAAAAGTTAACCAGGTCTTTTTCTTTCCCACGAAAATGCCGCCAGATCTCTATCCCGAGACTATGGCTTTCTTTCCAGCCAATACTGCTAAGAATAAGTACATCTGGGAAAATGCTTCCAAGAGCAACGGGATCGTCAAGAAAACCCAGCACTCTTTTTGCAAAAAAAAGATGTGTGAGAGGGTACATGTAAATCTCCTTTTAAAAACCAGAAAAATTTTTTTATAACCATGAATAATTTATGCGCGGTAAGTAAATATTATTAATGCAGCTGGAACAAGTAAATCTCCTGCGTAATGCAGGAAACAGCCTTGATAAAGGTTAGCATTTACACAGTTTCCAGCTGCTTTATTTTTTTTTAAGGAATAATAAAATATTCTTATATCCTGGCTTATATACTGGTATCCTGTCTTATACCCTGGGCCTCATCGTGGGAAAGAGAATGACATCCCTGATGGAAGGGGAATCGGTAAGTATCATGATCAATCTATCGATACCGATACCAAGTCCTCCGGTAGGCGGCATCCCGTATTCCAGCGCAGTAAGAAAATCCTCGTCCATCATGTGTGCTTCCTCATCACCGGCAGCACGCATTTTAACCTGTGCTTCAAACCGTGCCCGCTGATCGAAAGGATCAATAAGCTCCGAAAAAGCATCCGCGATCTCCTTGCCGGCAAGAAAAGTTTCAAAACGGCAGGTATACCGCGGGTCGTCGCTGCAGCGCCTTGCCAGCGGAGATACTTCCACCGGATATTTTTTCACAAAGAGGGGGCCCCAGAGCCTGTCCTCGCAAAATTTTTCAAAAAAGGTAAAAATAATCTGTCCTCTGCTTTCATTACCTTCAAGTTCCAGGCCTTTCTGCAGGGCTACTCTCCTGGCCCCATCATCGTCGGGGATAGACTCAAAATCAACACCTGTATATTCCCGGACAATATCAAGAAGGTCGCGGCGAGGCCAGGGAAGTGACAAATCTAGCTCTTTTCCGCCATAGCTTATTTTCAAGGTTCCCAGAATCTCCTCAGCAACTGAAGCCACAAGTTCTTCAGTAAGCTTCATCATATCCTCATAATCTGCATTCGTTTGGTAGATCTCCACCGTAGTAAACTCGGGGTTATGGTTGGTAGAAATCCCTTCATTTCTAAAGATTCTTCCCAGCTCAAATACCTTTTCTATTCCACCAACAACCAGCCTTTTTAAATGCAACTCGGTGGCAATTCTCAGGTAAAGATCGATATCAAGCGCGTTGTGATGGGTAATAAATGGCCGGGCGCTGGCCCCCCCGGCGACACTGTGCATTACCGGAGTTTCAACTTCTAAGAAACCTTTTCTGTTCAAGTATTCACGAATGTGCTGAATCACCTTGCTGCGGGTAATAAAAACCTCGCGTACAGCAGGGTTCACGATCAAATCAACATACCTCTGGCGGTAGCGCAGCTCCACATCTTTCAGACCATGCCATTTTTCCGGCAACGGCCGCAACGATTTTGATAAAAGATTAAAAGAAGAGATATTAATCGTTATTTCGCCGGTTTTGGTTTTAAAAACTTCCCCGGTCGCACCGATAATATCCCCGACATCAAGGGTTTTATATAAGCTGTATTCTTCCTCGCCAACACGGTCCTGCCTGATATAGAGTTGAATTCTCCCGCTCATATCCTGAAGATGGGCAAAAGCGGCCTTGCCGTGTCCCCGCTTGCTAACTATTCGCCCTGAAACGCTTACAATTTTATCTTCCAGCTCTGCAAAATTTCCGACAATCTCTCCCGCCTGGTGAGTAACCTCATATTTGTCCCCGTAGGGTTCAACACCCTTTTCCCTGAGTTCTGCTATTTTTTTTTGCCTGATATAAAACTCATCGCTGTGATGGACCTCTGACATAGAATATATTAACCCCCATTTATTTAATCTCCATTATTTTATATTTCATAATACCGGCGGGAGTCTTTACTTCTACGACTGTTCCCACGGGGGAACCAAATATCGCCCTTCCCACCGGTGACTCATTTGAAATCATATTATTCAGCGGATCGGACTCGGCAGACCCAACTATAGTAAATTCCAGCTCTTCACCACTTTCCTGTTCCTGTAAGAGTACCGTGGAACCGAAATCTACTACCTCCTTGTTAATATCGTCGTGGTCAATTAAACGGGCATTGCGGAGCATCTTTTCCAGGGTAATAATCCTGCCTTCGATAAAAGCCTGCTCGTTTTTAGCATCCTCATACTCAGAGTTATCGGTCAGATCTCCGAAAGTAATTGCGGTTTTAATACGGGAAGCCACTTCCCGCCTTCTCACAGACTTAAGAAAAGCAAGTTCTTCCTCAAGTTTTCTTAAACCGTTCTGAGTAAGGACCACCTCTTTTGACGACATTTACCTCTCTCCTTTAAAATTGATGAAAAATTATAGGCCTCAGCAGAAAATTATATGTGTTTTTAGAAAAAATTATTCCTTACCTATGTTCCGGACGAACATGGCTATCAGTGCAAACATGGAGGCGGACTCCTGCTCTTTATGTATTCTGCCTCATTTAGCCTAAGATAGCCCTAGTAAGAATAAGTGCCAAGTCCGCCTTGGCACTTTTCAGGTTCAAAGAGCTTTCAACAATAGATAACAGGAGATAAATAGATTCAAGCAAGCTTATTATAGACAGATATTGTATCTTTGTCAAATTTTTTTATTTTGGGTCGTAGGCGGATGCCGGCATAGGAATCCCCAATTCCAATCTCCTTAAACGGGCTTTTTCCTTTATTCGTTCTATAGCTTCATTATCCAGAGCCCTTTCAAAACTGCGGAAACCGGCCAGTTTAAAGCCGTGTTTGGCCGCAAGAGCGCTAATCTCGTCAATCTGACGCACAGTCATCTCCCGTCCAAGGGAATAATTTTCGAAACGGTTTTCCAGAGCAAGAATCATTGTCTCCGCCATACAGGCATAAGCAGTTTTAGGAGGAAATCCAAAGTTAAAATTAAATTCAACATCTCCGGGGACTTCAACTATTCCTCCTTCAATAACCAGAACATCGTCTCTGGTTTGCGCCACCTGTGCCGAAACATCGCGAGGTCTGGCGACATCACATACCACCGCGCCGGGCTTGAGATCTTCCGGACGAATCAAACTGTCGGCAGCGCTGGAAACGGCAATAATAACATCCGCTTTTCTAACCGCTTCATTGACATTGGAGGTTACTTTTACAGCAAGACCGGTATCTTGAAAAATACTCTCTGCAAGTCTTTCCATACGCGGTATATTCCGGGCAATTAAAGTCATATAATTTACTTTTCGTGCCAAAATCCGTGCGCAAACGCTTCCAATCGATCCGGTTGCTCCCAGAATGGCTACTTCTGCCTTCTCCAAATCGATTCCCATCACCTCGGCGGCTTTCCGGGTGCCTTCAAGGGCAGTGGCAACGGTATAGCTATTCCCGGTAGTAACAGCTATATCCAGATTGCGCGCAACGGTAATCCCGGCATCCCCAACAACGGCCGTCATCGCCCCCAGACCTACGATTTTTGCTCCTTCCCGGGCGGCCTTTCTACCTGCAGCAATTATTTTTTGCAGGGTTACCTCCGGCGGAAGCTCCAGCATTTGCCGTGAAGTAAGGGCAACACCGACAAACATCCCCTCCAGACTCCCATAAGGGGAGGAGATGCCTGAAATCCGCGAGGTTACTAAGGGTGGTAACTTGCGAACGACCGATTCGACCAAACGGACCGGCCATTTCTTCATGAAGCGATACTTTCTAAAAACATCATCAATGGTTAAAGGATGTAGGATAAAAGCAAATTTTGCCGTCCCCATAGATATTGTCGGCACCAGCGTGCCGGCAGCCTCCTTTCATACTTTGCACTCTTTGGCAATTCAAGGTTGAAAATCTTACAATTCAATTATCCTGGGCTTAAAATCTAGTTCCTCAAGCAATAGCTGATACTCGGGCGGGTTAAGCTCCTTCTTACAACCGGCATATGCTACCAGCAAAGCTTCCATGACATTCGTTCCGAAAGAGCGGCCATTTATTTCAGGGGTAGTCGTAACGAGGGTCTTAACCCCTTTTTTGCGCAGCATCTCGATATCGGAGGAAGTAACGGTATTCGTAATAATAATCTTGCCGGGAAGCTCTTCTGGCATATACCGTTTAATAAAATGAAAATCGCCGGCAATGATATCCGCCCTGCGGAAAAACTGCGGATAACGCGGCTTGTTCGTCTCCTGTTTTTTACCCGTGGGGTAAACCATAGAAAACGGTAAAAGACGGATCACCGGCACGGCCACAGCGGCAATAAAGGCAAGTGTTTTTAGTGATTTTAGAGGGACAGGCAAATTAAGAACAAAAATTAGATCCCCGTATTCCATTTCGCAACCGGCCTGCTCCAGGCTTTGAGCCAAACCGAAACGATCCATGGCGCTCACAACGAGTACTTTTTTATTTTCAACAATATCGGTTTCTTGCAGCAGATAATCCACAACTTTTCTTTCCAGGGTATTTTTTAAACCGGAACCATCCACTATAGGTGTAATCCGGGCGGCACCGGCTACCTTTTGAGCATCCCTGAAAGTATAGCGCCGGTTAACGGCCTGTATATATAGATCCATACCCCCAAGTCCGAAGGCATCTACCTTACCATCATTATCCCTGATAAAACGGATCATTTTCTGCATATCCCCGTCAGTTCCGATACGTCTTACCAGAAATGACTGTCCCAGAAGATTAATCTCCGCCGAATGGTCCCTTGTTGAAGAACCCAGGCTAATACTCACAACCTGCTTCACTTTCTCCGCCTCCTTTATCATTCACAGCTGCAAAACTTTGCCATTATTCTTTTACTAATTTAACCAGGGTCTCTCTGAAAAAGTCCGGGTTTAATACCCGGTCCCCTATTATAGGAGATTGGCCCAGTTCCAAAAATATAAGCTCTCCGGTCAATAAAGCTTCGGCAATTTTTAACCAGCGCCGCGAGCCGATAATGATCACGACATCATAGGACTGCAGCTTTGTGATCAGCTCCATCAACTGATTAAAAAAATCGAGGGCGCTTTTATCCTTTACCAGGTCCCACCTCTCCGCTTCGTTCATCAGCCAGATGAAATCTACTCCATGATCTACTGCTATTTTTCCTATCTCATCTTTATTACGCAATGGAAAACCAAATACCGCTATTTTTTTACCTTTTCTCACTTCACCGATGCTCTCCAACCGTGAGATAAACGTTCGATCCAGATGTAATAAATTGGCCGCTTCCTGTTGAGAAAGACCCGAGGAGCGCAGCTTCAATATCTTTTGTATACTGTCCTGGATTTTCCGCATGCTGATAATTTTTTCGCCTATACGCACCAGTTCTTCCGCCAACACCATTCACCTCACAGTCAGCCATGCAATACTGTCATAGTGTTTGAAAAATAAAATCCGGGTTATTTGTTTGGTTCTTGTGCACAACCTTGTATACAAGAATTATTTTAACAAAAAGCCGGCTAAAAAACAATCCTTTTTAAAAAAAGACAGCTAAAAAAAACAGCCAGCACTAACAGGCTGACCGCTTTTAAAAAGTTTATATTGTTAACTCATCTTAGCAAAACAATACTTACTCTGCTGCCTCCAACACTATTTTATGGTCTGTTAAAAAAAGCCCTTTGATTTTCGCTTTAATTTTTCTCTGCTCTCCCAGAATTCCTTCCAGGTAGAGCTCTCCCTCAGCACCCGGCTTTAAAAAGCTCACATCCTTCATAAAAAGCTCTTCCCGGCCATTTTTTAACAAATAAGCATCGGACTGACACATCACCTGCGGGCATAAAATGCCCTTTCACCCCCTGAATTATGTAGTGCTGCCTTCCAGGTTATATTATATACAATTATATAAAATAAAAAAAGAATTTTGGAAAAAAGAAGCTAAAGTAAAAGATGTCTTTTAGCCCTTTCGGATACCAGAAAAAATTCTTCCCTGGGTATATTTAACCTTGCAGCCATTTCTTCCAGGAGCTCCGGCTTCGGCTCTTTAATTCCCCTTTCAATATTGCTCAATTGGCTGGCAGAGAGATTCAACTTCTCTGCCAATTCCTGTTGTGTCATTCTTTTTAATCTCCTTAATGCTCTTATTCTGCTGCCGAGCGCATTCCCGGCCATCATATATCACCCCGCTCTCATTTGATCTGATTATTTAATCTTCGACATAAACGGGGTGATTCCTGCATAAATCGCGAAAAAAATCTTACTCGTTTTTACCTTTAACAAATTCTTCTTATCGCCTAAAATTGACCAATTTAATCAGTCAAAACTTATCAGAGGTTTTTGACCTCTTCCAGAAATATTTCAGGGTGGCATTATCACAGATTAATAACACATACTGCTTTGACCCATTGTTTTTCTCTTTCACTTATGTTATAATCTCAATCGCAGGGACTATATACAGCGGGGCGTAGCGCAGTTTGGCAGCGCGCTTGGTTCGGGACCAAGAGGTCGCGGGTTCAAATCCCGCCGCTCCGACCACTTCAAGAGCATAGTTTCAGGGCATGCGTGAGGCTTCGGCCTCACGTTTGTTTTTAGGTTAAATCACCGTTTGCACGAAATAAAAAAGCGATAGAAGAGTATATCAAAAAACAACTACAAGAGGATATTATATAAGACCAGATAAGCTTAAAAGAGTATATAGATCTGTTTACGGGTGAGCGAATAGACAAAAACAGAAAGAAGTAACCCATAAAAGGGGTGGTTTGTGATAGTGTGCAGCTGGCGGAATTTTCGGCGGTCTTGAGGTTCAGCCAAGTATAAAGCCCCTATAGGGCTGGAGCAAACCACCCGCTTAGCGGGTGGTTATGATTTTTCTCCAAACCCTTAAACATTTTAGCTTTCCTTTCTTATGGTAATGCTGTAGCCATCTTCTTCCGGTTGAATATCGGCGACTTCCCAGCCCTGAGCCTTGGCGGCGCGGCTTACATTCTCCTTAGCTGTATCCGTATCCACTACAATCACGATATCGCCTTTTTTAACTTTTTTTATTGTATTTAAAGTCATGATAACCGGCTGGGGGCACGACAATCCCCTGGCATCAACAATGTTACTCATCTAAAACCCTCCTATACTGTTTCTCGCATGGTAAATCCGATCAGCAGGCAGACTACCATCCCAACAACAAATGCCACCATCCCTGCCGGGGTAGCTCCTGCAGCAGAACTGGCCAGTCCGAAATTGTGGGCAAAGGCTGCTCCCGCGATCATTCCAATCACAAATACTGCAGCGTCGCCGTCACCTTCGCCGGAGAGGAAGAGTTGGCGTCCGGGGCAGCCGCCGGCCAGGGCGAATGCCAGGCCGGCAAGGGTCATACCGGCAAAGTTCCAGAAATGCATGCTATGGGCTATTGGTTGTCCGATAAAACCGGGGTTAAACTTATTGATTACCAGATTTGTCACAAAAGCAGCAACAGCCAGGCCGACGATTCCTGAAAAAAGATGCGTCTGTTTGAATAGAATGAGGTCACGGATGGCTCCCATGGTGCAAAATCGACTCCTTTGCGCCAGGAAACCTATGACAAGACCGATAATCAGGGATACGATGAGTGGCGCATGCATGGAGCCCGGGCCTTCTACGCTGTAAAAAAGAATACCGCTTTGGGGTTCGCCCGGGATCGCCGGGTTAAGGAGCATTAAGATTAAAAAACCTGCCATAATGAGCGGGAAAATCCAGCCTGCTGATGCGTAGGTCTTGTGGGTAGCTCCCAGGTTATAACCACTACTGAGAAATCTTGTCCCGATCCAGATACCTGCAACAAGGCCGAGCAGGCCCAGGATGGCATTCAAGTCACCACCGGCGAGGCGAAGCAGTGCCCGCCATGGACAGCCAAGGAATATAAGGGCGCCAATCATGGCGAAAAAGCCCAGGATAAATCTAACAATAGGTGCAGAGCCCAGCCGGGGCCTGAATTCCTTGAAGAGGTATGCCGAAGCAAAAGAGCCTAGCACAAAGCCAATAATTTCCGGGCGCAGATACTGTACCACAGGGGCCCTGTGCAAACCAAGGGCGCCTGTAATATCACGTAGAAAGCAGGCCACGCAGATACCCATATTCGCAGGATTACCCCATAGTTGCAGCAATGAAGCCAAAATGCCGATTGCAATACCAACGACGATAATTCCCCACTTAGTTGCCAATGCATTTTTCATCAATTAACTACCACCACCTAATTATTAATTTATATTAATTATAAGAAAATGTTCATAAATAGTATAATGAGATTTTTTGCATAGGGGAAATAGCTTTTATTAATAAGGACATATGCTCTTATAGATTTTAGCAATAGTAGTGATAGTTCTATGAAAATATCATTCTGAAGGGATTCAAATCCCGCCGCTCCGACCATCGACCAAAAAAATAGCAGGGATGTATTTCCTGCTATTTTTCATATACAATAGAAATTAATTTTTCTTCCCATTCAAGCCATGATTAAGCTGAGAAAAAAGCTATGCCCGGTTGGCAATAATGCAAGCCAGCCCCACCGGTAATTGAAAAAGTGAATGTTTTAAGCGTGAATCCACCAGACACACAAAAAAGTTAGAAAAGCATCTACTCAAAAAAGGGATTCTTTGTTGAAGAAGAGAAAATATAAACGAATTATCGCGGAAGTGCATCTGCGGAACAGGCAAGGGTTGTGCTGGAGACGGCGGCATGTGCAGCGCTGTCAGAAAAAACCCCTATACCATCTAAAAAGATTAGCTTAGAATTTACATACACAGATATATTTTTCTGGGAGGTTAAGTTATGGCTTTAATTGTATGCGGGGGCGCCATGCTGCAATGCAGTTTCGGTGCTGCGCCATCTACGCTGATGATCCTGCCTGCTAACCGTGTCATGTCAACCCAGCCGGTAGCCAACATAATGGACAATAAACCGATGGTAAATATCTTACCCATCGGTGTTTGCAGTTCGCCAGCCAACCCGGCAGTGGCCGCAGCAACGGCTGCACCGCCTCCAGGCGTGCTAAAACCACAGCCCTGAATCCCGGCAATCGTTGCTCCCTGGGTATCAGGGTCACCCACTGTTTTAGTCGGCAATATACCGGCGCTGAACTAAACATCAAAGTTGATGTGCAACTGGGGAGGAATAATCCAGGTGGTTTCACCCGATCAGGGTAACATAATGGTCCCTTAAAAACAGGCTGTATCTCTATCGCCTCCAAAATGCTTGCCTGGTTTGAAACTGTCCAAGATCGGTTATTATTCGGCATGCTGTATCCACACCTGGATACTCAGGCACCCCAGGCCAGATTCCCGCAAATCTATAATCAAAGACCTGGCCTGTTCCTGCTTTACGGGACTGCTAAAAAAACGAATGACTGCCTATCCTGCATGAATAGTGCTGCCTATAACGTTTCCCAGATCATCCATTTTTAAAAGCAGGCCTGCATAATAAGCATAATCTTCATAGACCTTTACCTCGGTTTTTTGACCATCAATATAAAAATTGAGTGTAAAAAAAATCTCCGGGTCATCAGGTTCAAAGCTTACAT
>JAAYOY010000112.1 GCA_012520035.1 Bacillota bacterium | reverse complement strand
GGCACTCCGGCAACCCGGTGGTCTCATTTACAGGGCAACGGCCGGGAAGTAAGAATTCGCCAGTTTCCGGATCAATTGCTGGTCCAGCCATTTAATTAATACACTCCTTTCTATTTGTACGTAACAAGCGGCTCTCCAAAGGATTAGCGCTTTTGTTACTAATCTATACTATGAACTTTGTTCTTTTTTGTTACCGCTGGCAAGAGTAAAAGGAAAATTTTTCAGCTGTTGAGGGGAATGAAGTGTTAACCTTTTTCCGGTTTAAACCATACTATATTAAAAATGCCAGGTAAGGGAGGTAAAGTGGTGAGCGGGAAAGAAGAATTCCAGAAACACAGCCCGAGGTTAATCTCCAGAAAAAGATACCGGGTTCTGGAAGGGAAAGGTGTCTCGCAGTTTAATTTATATCAGCCCTTAAATTTAAGCGAGGAAGAATACAATCGCTTTAAAGAAGAGATCAAAAAAAGGGGCAATATGGGTTGATGCGCAGGGAGATAGTTCCCCGGCGGGTCGCCGGGGTTAATACCGGGGCAAAAAACGGAGTGATGAAGTCAGGTGTATAAAAAGGTTTTGGTGACCGGCGGTGCCGGTTTTATCGGTACGAACTTTCTGTTATTCATGGTCCCTCGCTATCCGGATATAACTTTTATCAATCTGGATAAGCTGACGTATGCGTCTGATCTGGACAATTTAAAGGAAATCAGCAAACGTCCGAATTATTTTTTTGTTTGGGGAGATATCGGCGACAGCGAGACTGTGAACAGGGTTATGTGCGAGAATGTCGAGGCGGTTGTCAATTTTGCCGCGGAAACGCATGTTGACAGGAGCATCAGCTCCCCGCGCGATTTTGTTTATACCAATATTAAGGGATGTTTTAATCTGCTGGAGGCCGCACGCAAGTGTAACATCAAAAAGTTCCTGCAGGTTTCTACCGATGAGGTCTACGGTTCTCTGGGACCGAAGGGATACTTTACGGAAAGCTCGCCTCTGGCACCGAATAATCCTTATGCAGCAGGCAAAGCCGCTGCAGATTGCATGGTCAGGGCTTATTTCCAGACTTATGGATTAAATGTAAATATTACGCGTTCCACAAACAATTACGGGCCGTTTCAATACAGGGAAAAATTTATCCCTACCGTTATATACAGCGCCCTGAGAGATGCACCGATCCCTCTTTACGGCGACGGGCTGCAGATCAGAGACTGGCTCTATGTTGAGGATCACTGTTGCGCTCTGGAATCTGTCCTCTTCAGAGGTGAGGCGGGAAGGGTATATAACATCGGGGCGGAGGAAGAAAGGACGAATTTAGAGCTGGCCGGGTCTATCCTGCATATTCTGGGCAAGTCCCCTTCTCTTATAAATTTTGTGTCCGACCGCCCCGGACATGACCGGCGTTACGCTATCAGGGCCGACAGGATCCGGGAAGAACTCGGCTGGCAGCCCCGGCATGTTATGGAAGTAGCTTTACAAACAACAGTCCAATGGTATGTTGAAAAATTTAATGCTCTGGAACTGGAGGAATGAAAGAGATGCCCCTTATTGAAGGAGTAGCGGTCAAGGAGCTGAGCTTTATCCCCGATGAAAGGGGACGGTTGGTGGAAATATTGCGCCGGGATGATCCCATTTTTGAAAAGTTCGGCCAGGTTTACCTGACAACCGCTTATCCCGGTATAATTAAAGCCTGGCATTATCATCTAATCCAGGCGGATTATTTTGCAGTCCTCAGGGGAATGGCAAAAATTGTCCTTTATGACGGCCGGGAAAATTCGGCCACCCCCGGACTCCTGAACGAGTTTTTTGCGGGGGAATACCGCCCCCTTCTTATCCGCATTCCTCCCCTTGTTTTTCACGGGTTTAAAGCGCTGGGAGAGCGGGAGGTCCTGCTCATCAATTGCCCTACCGAGCCCTATAACCGGGAAAACCCGGATGAATACCGTCTTCCTCCTGATTCAAAAAAAATCCCATATGTATGGTAATGCCCACATTAGGCGATGAGGGGTGATGCAGATGAAGGGACTTATCCTCTGCGGCGGGGCCGGGACGAGATTGCTTCCCTTTACATTTTCAATCCCGAAGCAGCTTGTCCCTGTAGCGAATAAGCCTGTGCTCTATTATATTCTGGAAACATTAAAGCAAATTAATATTCAGGAGATAGGAATTGTTGTCGGGAGCAGGGGGGGATGATTGAAAAAAAGCTGGGAAAAGCGGCTTTTCCGGGGATAAAGATCACATTTATTGTGCAGGAAGAGCCTCTAGGATTGGCACACGCGGTATTAACCGCCCGCCCATTTTTAAAAAACAGCAGTTTTGTGATGGTTCTTGGCGATAATCTATATGATCATAACCTGCAGGATGCGCTGTATATATTTCAAAAGGAAAAGGCCGATGCCCTTGCCTGTCTTACACCTGTTGAAGAACCCGGGCTTTACGGTATTGCGGAGGTAAGACACGGGCATATAGTATCACTGGAGGAAAAGCCGGAAAATCCCCGCAGCAATCTGGCTATAATGGGGATTTATTTTTTTAAGCATAGTATTTTTAGCGCGGTTGAGAGGATAACGCCTTCCAAAAGAGGCGAGTTGGAGATAACCGATGCCATGAGGGAACTCATCAACATGGGGGGCAAGGTAATCCCCTACAGCTACCCCGGCTGGTGGATGGATATCGGCAGGCCGGAAGATGTGCTGCGGGCAAACAGGCAGGTGCTTCAACGCATGTTCGGATTGGATAAATCGGGTCATTTTTTTAAGGCCCCTGCTCCCAGAACCATGCCTTTAAAATGGCCGGAGGTTCCGGCGCCGGGGATTCTATTTCTGAAGTTACCTTTCCGGAAGCACCGTCTTCCGAAGAGCTGTTTTTAGCGGCATCTGCTCCGGATGTTTCTCTCTGTCGCGTAGCGCCATCCGCCGTTATTTCAGGGAGCAGGCTCAAGGGTCCTCTGGTTATTGGAGATAAGTGCCGTATAACAGGGTCTTACATCGGGCCTTATACTTCAATTGGTCCGGGATCCGTGGTTGAAAATTCTTTTGTGGAAAACAGCGTTCTTTTCGAAGGGGTGAGCATCAAGAGTTTAAAAAATCCCATCAGGGAAAGCATTTTGGGGGAGGGGGCCTCGATCTGGGGAAGGG
>JAAYOY010000111.1 GCA_012520035.1 Bacillota bacterium | reverse complement strand
CTTGTTTTCACGTGGCGCCCCGGCAAATAACCCCACCGGACTGTTTTTACCCAGGCAGCATTTTTTGTATTTTTTTCCGCTTCCACAGGGGCAAGGATCGTTTCGCCCGATTTTCTTGGTCATAATACCGCTAATACCACCTTTGCTTTAATTAGGTATGATATCGGTTTACTCGTGCAGGCCAGCCCTTTAGAATATTATATCATCAACATCAAATATTTACCGGTTTTTTTGGTTCAATTTGTGCTAATCAAGTTTGGGTATGGTAAAATATAACGAACAGGTAAAAAGCCGGGAGGTAGCATCCTTATGAATAAAAAAGAACCGTTATCTCTATTGATGGTAATATTTTGGATAATATCCTTTTTTTTAAGCGGTTGTTTCTTTGCCCCGGCCAGTAATAATATAATTGCGGAAGATACGAAATTAGAATATGAAAAAGAGCTGATCCAAGATGCATTAGAGAAGGATCTTATAGATCAGAATAAGGAAGAGGAAAACAATGTCAGCAAAGTGCTGCTTGCCGCGGTTGGGGATATTATGGTGCACAGCCCTCAGCTCTCGAGCGCCTACGATCATCATAAGGGGGTTTACAACTTTCACGAGTGCTTTACTGATATCGCTCCCCATTTGCAAAAAGCAGATTTTGCAGTGGGAAATTTTGAAACCACTCTTGCCGGTGTTGAAAAGGGCTTTAGCGGTTATCCCCGTTTTAACTCTCCGGTCGAACTGGCCGTTGCTTTAAAAGACAGCGGTTTTGACTTGCTGTTTACCGCAAATAACCATTCAATGGACAGCGGTGCGGATGGAGTGATAAAGACAATTGAAAATCTCGAAGCTGCAGGGCTGAGCTATGCCGGCACTGCGCGCAGCCAGGAGGAAAAAGAAAGAGGTTTTGTCTTCTTTCAAAATAACATAAAGATTATTTTTTATGCCTATACATACGGGACAAACGGGATTCCCCTGCCGTCCGGTCGGGATTATCTGGTATCGCTAATTGATGAGGAGCGAATTAAAAGCGATGTTTATCGTGCTAAAAATATTGAAAAAGCGGATTTAGTTATCGTAAGTATGCACTGGGGAAACGAGTATGAGCGTCTGCCTGCTGAAGGACAGAGGAAACTGGCTGAGTGGTTAATTGACTCCGGAGTTGATGTTATTATCGGAACCCATCCTCATGTTATCCAGCCGGCGGAAGTAATTCGGACTGAAAATTCCGAAGGGCTTGTTTTGTATTCCCTGGGCAACTTTATCTCCAACCAGAGATGGCGCTATACCGATGCGGGTATTGTTGTATATCTCCAGATAACAAAAAATCATGCGTTAAATGAAGTAGAGGTGTCAATTCAGGATACTACCCCTACCTGGGTCCATAAATTTCTAGAAGACGGAAGATGGAAATTTAAGGTCCTGCCCGTTGAGGAGACTTTATTGGAAGAGACATTGAATGCAGAAAGCACAGGAGAAGATAAAAAGCCCTCCCCCGGGGAAAACATTCTCTTACCCGAAAAAAAGTTCTCCCCCCAGGATTACGAACGTTTGGAGGAGGTCCTTTGGGAGACAAAAGAGATATTCTGGCGTTACTTTCAATAATGGCCGGTTTGCGACAGTGAGAACCGTCCCCTTTTGTCGCACTTCGACAGTGCGACAAAAGGGGACGGTTCTCGCTGTCGCACTTTCAAGATTTACGAGGAATTGTGAGGGTAAAGAGAAAATGTATTGTAGGGGAGATGTACTGCAGATGTACTGTAATAGAAGGCTTGGGAAACTCGGACCAGTGCTATTAGAATGTGTTATCGCCGGATATCTGCACTTCCATTGCTTTTCCTTTTTGTTTTTGTTATACTTACTAGCACAGGCGAGGGAAATGGTGAGGGGAAGAGAATGCTGAGATTTACAGTCCGGTCTCACCCGGGTTGCGTTCGCGATAAAAACGAAGACTGCTTTTTTATGCCTCCTGAAAACGGGCCGTTCATTTTTGCGGTTGCCGACGGTATGGGGGGACATGCTGCGGGTGAAGTGGCAAGCTCACTCTCTATCGAAGCCTTAGAAAAAAATATCTCCAAGTATTCAGGAAAATTGCCGCACTATAACCTTGCCGAAATGAAGGTATTTTTAGAGGAGAGCATACTTGAAGCAAATAAAGAGATTCTCGATATACAGAGTCAATTGTCTAATCTAAAAGGAATGGGCACTACTTTTACTGTGGCCGTTTTTTTTCATCAGGAGTTGCTGGTCGGTCATATTGGTGACAGCCAGGCTTTCCTTTTTAATAATTCGGGGTATGTCCAGATTACCGAAGATCATTCCCTGGTAACGGAACTGCTGAAAAACGGAGAAATTGGACCTGATGAAGTATACGATCATCCACAGCGTCATCTGCTTACCAGGGCGTTGGGGACATCTCCGTCTTTAGTTGTTGATTTTTACACAACGAGTATAAAATCCGGCGACTGTATATTGCTATGTACGGATGGATTAACAAGCGTGCTCAGGCCTGCCGAAATAAGAGAAATACTCTTTCAAAATAATTGCCTGGACGGCGACCGTCTGGAAGAGGCAGCCGATAAGCTTTTAAACAAAGCCAACGAGCTCGGCGGTCCCGACAATATTACTTTTGAAATAATATGTTATGCATAAGTTTAAAGGGTGAAAATATTGTGAAAAAGATGCCCGGAATGCTTTTGGGAAATCGTTATGAAATAATTGAAAATATCGGTGAAGGCGGAATGGCCAGGGTATACAGGGGAGTGGATACGAAATTAAACCGCCCTGTAGCCATTAAGATACTTTATGAGCAGTTTGCCGGTGATCCCGATTTTTTACGCCGGTTCAAGCAGGAAGCCAAAGCGGCGGCCAAACTTTCCCATCCCTCAATTGTTAACGTCTATGATGAAGGAGAGGAAGGCAATATCCATTATATTATTATGGAGTACGTGGACGGTTTTACCCTGAAGGATATTATCCAGCGGGACGGCCGGCTGAAACCCGCTGAGGCTGCGCAGATCGTATTACAGATATGTGACGCCCTGGTCCATGCTCATAGTCAAAATATAATACACAGGGATAT
>JAAYOY010000110.1 GCA_012520035.1 Bacillota bacterium | reverse complement strand
TTCAGATTGAATCCAGAGAAAAAGACTTTGTAATACTGGAAGAAAAGCTTGCGGCGGAGGATTACGGCGTAGGTTTCTTGCTTGGGAACGAAGCATTAAGAGATGTGGTCCAGGCTACGCTGGAAGAGATGGCTGCCGACGGCAAGATGGCGGAAATTTCCAATAAATGGTTTGGCAAAGATATCACCACAATCGGTAAGTAGAAAGCTGCAAGGTGTAATTAGTATTATGCAGGTTTTACCGGAAGAAAGGGAAAGGGCTGTCCCATGGTGAGATAGCCCTTTCTTTCTGGCGGGATGGGGGCGCTGCTGGTGGAGTGGCAGTTATTGTTGTTAAAATTAGGCGAAGGCATGCTGGTGTCGGTGGAGATCTTTACGCTAACACTGCTTTTTTCTCTTCCGCTGGGGCTTTTTGTCTCTTTTGGACGCATGTCAAAAAATCCGCTTTTAAGGAATGTCATTAAAATTTATATTTCCATCATGCGCGGGACCCCTTTGATGCTGCAGTTGATGGTGGTTTATTTCGGGCCTTTTTATATCTTTAAGATGTCAACGCCGGACCGCTTTGTAGCTGTAATCATTGGATTTGTCTTAAACTACGCTGCATATTTTGCAGAAATCTACCGTGCCGGAATCGAATCCATGCCCGTTGGTCAGTATGAGGCTGCAAAAGTACTGGGATACAATAAAACCCAGACTTTTTTAAAAATAATCTTGCCGCAGGTCATCAAGCGCATCCTTCCCCCGGTTACAAATGAAGTAATTACTCTGGTAAAGGATACCTCACTGGCTTTTGTGATCTCTGTTTCGGAGATGTTTACCCTGGCAAAAGCCATCGCCTCTGCTCAGAGATCGGTGATACCCTATATTGCAGCGGGTATATTTTATTATGTTTTTAATTTTATTGTCGCATATGCCATGGAGTGGGTAGAGAAAAAGTTTAGTTATTTTAGGTAGGCCGGAGGATTGCCATTATTATGAAATTACTGGAAATAAGAAATTTAAGAAAGTCATTTGGCGACCTCGAGGTGATCAAGGACATCTCCTTAAACGTTGAGGAGGGGCAGGTTGTTGCTGTTATCGGGCCTTCCGGTTCGGGTAAGTCCACCCTGCTCAGATGCGCAACGATGCTGGAAACAATGGACTCGGGCGAATTGATTTATCTGGGTGAGCATGCTGTCAGAACCGGCGCGGATGGAAAAGCGGTTTATGCCCCTGCCAGGCAACTGCGGAAAATTCAGGGTTATTATGGCCTGGTCTTTCAAAACTTCAACCTTTTCCCTCACTACTCTGTCATAAAAAATATAATCGATGCCCCGATCTCTGTTCAAAAAAAGAGTAAAGCGGAGGCTTTGAGGATCGGGCGGGAATTGTTGCAGAAAATGGCCTTAACCGATAAAGAAAACGCTTATCCTTACCAGTTATCGGGGGGCCAGCAGCAGCGGGTTTCCATCGCCCGGGCACTGGCTTTGAGTCCGAAAGTGCTCTTTTTTGATGAACCGACTTCTGCCCTGGACCCGGAGCTCACCGGGGAGATTCTCAAGGTGATCAGGGACCTGGCTGCAGAACAGATGACAATGGTCATTGTAACCCACGAGATGAGCTTTGCCAGGGATGTGGCCGATCATATTATTTTCATGGATGAAGGCGTTATTGTCGAGGAAGGGCCGCCGGAGGAAGTAATCAATAACCCTCAAAATGAACGTACCAGGGCATTTTTAAGCAGGTTTGAAAGGTAGTGAACGCGCGGAGGAGGTTCTCCTGTGTCAGGGGAGTATGGTAAATGCTTGTTGACGCTCATGTACACTTGGCTTTGAATCATTTGTTTAGCAGGCGGGCCTGGGAAGCCGCCGGCAGGGATAAAAGAACAGCCTGGCTAAGGGAAATCCTGAGGGAGTATAAGAGAAGGGGGATATGCATCCTGAGGGATGGGGGAGATGCATATTTTGTCTCCGAACTGGTCAGGGAAATAGCCCGGGAAGAGGGGATGATTTATAAAACCCCTGTCTATGCATTATATAAAAAGGGCCGTTACGGCTCTTTTTTAGGTAAACCCATAGCTGATAGAAGAGATTTTAAGCGAGAATTCAAGCTGCTACTGGATCACGGGGCTGACCACCTGAAAATAATTTT
>JAAYOY010000109.1 GCA_012520035.1 Bacillota bacterium | reverse complement strand
TGCTTACCCATACCCTCCTGCGCCATAAAACTCAAAAGACTATCCTTCTCCTGCTGCAATAACCGGGAATAATATTCTAAATCCAAATCGGTCATCTTCAACCTCATTTCTTTTTAATATGAGTCAGTTGCCTGGCAAGGCACAGCTAATCAAGAAGCATTCATCTTTGACAAACTGCTTCAGGTAGCAGGTGATCAGATATAGGTAAGCACTATACGCACCAGCTCAGCAATAAAATCCCCGATAACCGGCAAATTTAAAACTACAAGCCTCTGTAACATATAAAGTACGAACGCCCCGAGGATGGTCATCCCCAGCGCAATCCCGAAACCGCGGAAAAGGCCGCCTAAGAAATTAACCATCATATAACGGCGGGGATTATTTATTAGGTTCATATACTCCGCCAGGTTAAATTTCTCTATTTTATAGGAAAGCTCCGCAATCTGTTTCAGCAGGAACAACTGCTGCCCTTTATCTTTTAACTCCTCACCGTTGTCGTCATCAAAATGGCAAATGTTTTATCCCTCTTTACAGATTAAGGATCAGGTTAATCAGTACCTTTTTTTCCTCTTACAGTTATATTCTCCCCAGGATTTTATATTTTAATTGCCCTGCCGCAGGCTGGTTAGAATTTCCCCGCAGCGGGAGCATACCCCTTCATGTTCTTTATCCTGCCCCACTGTAGGGGAGTACATCCAGCACCGCTGGCATTTTTCCCCGGGTGCAAGTTTAACCTTGAGCCGCAGGCCGAGTTCCTGTGCGGTAACAGATTCGTCCTCGGGTTCATCACCCGGTTTATGCAAAACTGTTGAAGATACGATTAGCACAGTGGGGAGAAGGGCATCGTAGCTCACCAATTTTTCATAAAGCTCTTCGTCCGGATAAAGTTCTACGGAAGCTTGCAGAGATGACCCGATAATTTTTTCCTTTCTTGCCGCTTCCAGAGCGCGGTTGACTTCTTCCCGCAATTGCAGTAATACATCCCAGCGTTCCGCCAGCCGCTCATCCTCGTAATAGGAGGGAAGATCAGGCCATGAAGCGAGCATCACGCTCTCGCCATTTTTAAAGGGGATATAGGACCAGATTTCCTCGGCAGTAAAGGAGAGCACCGGAGAGATTAACAGCGTAAGGGTTTGCAGAACCTCTGCCAGGACCGTCTGAACAGCCCTGCGGGAGAGAGAATCTTTTGCAAGCACATAAAGACGGTCTTTGGTAATATCAAAATAGAAATTACTCATATCCACTACAGAAAAATTATGCAGTGCATGAAATACCTGGTGATATTCATAATTCTCAAAAGCCCTGGTAGTTTTCTGGACAAGCTTATATAAACGGTGCAGGGCCCAGCGGTCAATCTCCTCCAGCCGGCTATATTCAACCCGGTCACGTTCCGGGACAAAATCGCTGCAGTTCCCCAATAAAAATCTGCAGGTATTGCGGATTTTCCGGTAAATCTCGGAAAGCTGCTTTAAAATATCGGCGGAGAGGTGAACATCGCTTGTGAAATCAGCACTTGAAACCCACAGGCGCAGGATATCAGCCCCATAATTCTTAATCACATCCTCCGGGGCGATAACATTGCCCAGAGACTTGGACATTTTCCTCCCCTCGCCGTCCACAACCCACCCGTGGCTGAGAACGTTCCGGTAAGGAGGCTTACCCATTACGGCCACTGCCGTTAACAGGGAGGACTGGAACCATCCGCGGAATTGATCGCTTCCTTCAAGATAAAGATCAGCCGGCCAGTTCAGATCATCCCTTGATTTTACTACGGCGGCATGGCTGGAACCGGAATCAAACCAGACATCCATGATATCCTGCTCCTTGCGGAACTTTCTTTCGCCGCAGGAAGAACAGCTGATATTTTTCGGTAAGATCTCTTCAGCTTTATAGTAGTACCAAGCATCTGATCCTTCTTTTTTGAAAATTTCCTTCACGGCAGCGATACTTTCCGGGGTCAGGAGGGCTTCGCCGCAGCTCTCACAATAAAAGACCGGAATCGGGACCCCCCAAATCCTCTGCCGGGAAATACACCAGTCACGCCTTTCGGCAATCATGTTGTTCATTCTTCCCTCGCCCCAGGAAGGAATCCAGTTTACTTCCTTCACCGCGTTCAAAGCCTCTTCTCTAAATTGCTGTATTGAGGCAAACCACTGCTCTGTAGCACGAAAGATGATTTCTTTCTTACATCGCCAGCAGTGAGGGTACTGGTGGGTAACAAAAGATAGTTTTAAAAGCACCTTCTCCCTTTCCAGGGCCAGAGTAACAGCTTTATTCCCCTCATCATAGCGCAGCCCGGCAAATTCGCCCGTTTCCGCGGTAAAAACACCTTTCCCATCCATAGGGGCATAGATAGGAAGATTATACTCCAATCCTGTTTCATAATCCTCCAGGCCGTGGCCGGGAGCAATATGGACACAACCGGTACCCTGCTCAAGAGTAACATAATCGGCCAAAAGCACCTGTGACCGGCGATCGTAAAGAGGATGGCGGCAGCCCAGCCCTTCAAGCTCCCGTCCTTTAAACCGGCCGCATATATTTCCCGCCTCTAATCCAATAACGTTAAAGGCATCCTCTAATAACCCTTCGGCTAAAAGATAGTATTCATCTTTTACTTGAACCAGCACGTAATCGTATTCCGGATGCAGGGCAATAGCCAGGTTGGCCGGTATAGTCCAGGGTGTAGTCGTCCAGATCATTACAAATGCCGGGCTAAAACGGTCATCCCATAAACCCAGGTTATCGGTTACAGGAAATTTTACATAGATTGAAGGTGAACGGCGCTCTTCATATTCAATCTCCGCCTCTGCCAGGGCGGTCTCACACTCTGGGCACCAGTAAACCGGTTTTAGTCCTTTATAGATATAACCCTTCTCCGCCATTTTCCCAAATATCTCGAGCTGCTCAGCTTCATAAGACGGTTCTAGAGTTACATAAGGATTTTCCCAATCGCCGACGACGCCCAGCCTTTTAAACTGCTCCCGCTGAATATCAAGGTACTGCAGGGCATATTCACGGCACATGCGCCTGAATTCCAGTTCGGTAACATCATTTCGATTAATTTTTTTGGTCTTGATAACCTGATGTTCAATGGGCAGACCATGGGTATCCCATCCGGGAATGTAGGGAATATCATATCCCCGCATATATTTATATTTATTTATAATGTCCTTTAAGACCTTATTTAGAGCCGTCCCCATATGGATACTGCCATTGGCATAGGGAGGACCATCGTGAAGAAAAAACTTCGGTGAACCCCGTCTGCTATCCCTCATTTTATGATAAAGATCGAGCTTTTCCCAGGATTCCAGTATCTGTGGCTCCTTTTTAGCCAGCCCCGCTCGCATAGGAAAATCGGTTCTGGGAAGATTCAATGTATCGCTGTAATCCATAAGCACCCGCCTGGTCTTCTACAAGAAGTCCTGTATTCTTTATCAAGTCAAATGAGACTTATAACCAGGCTCTAACCTCCTTTTATTCAATTAATTATAATGAAAAAAATCTCGCCTTCCTCTGAGGGACGAGATTTTCCCGCGGTACCACCCTTATTGTTACAGCCTAATAAAAACCGTAACCGCTTGAGGCTTTAACGCAAGCCTGTACGCCTACCTTTACTCGCCCAAGTAATTGACTTTAAAGGTAGGAGCTCCCGGGTGATTTTCAAAATGGCAGCCCTGCCGGTCTTCCACCGTCTCCGGCTCGCTGATAAGGCAATAAGCCAAATTTACTCTCCCGTTCACGGCCAGTCTCCTACAAATTATAAAACTTATTTTAACCATAGTCAAATAAAAGAATGTATCAAATAATATAGAATAAAATGCTATCCGACATCCCTGGCTTCCTGCTCATCTTCATTTTCCGCCTGCAGCCAATCCTCCAGCTCCAAAGAGGCCAGCTGCGCTTCGATAAACGAGCGAAAGCGCATTTTAAAGATCTGTGCCTGTTTGTATATCTCTTCATGCTCGGCGACAATCCGGCTGGCCTTATAGCGGGACTCCTCAATAATCCGCTGAGCTTCCTTTTCCGCCTCTTTGCGAATTAATTCGGCCTCCTTATTGGCGTTGCGTTTTACATCTTCAGCAGTTTCCTGCGCAACAATGATGGAATTGTGCAGCGTATTTTCCAGCTTCTGGTACTGGGCAAGCTTATCTTCCAACTGCAGGATTTTCTCCTCCAGGCTAACTTTATCTTTTAACGCTTGCTCATAATCTTTAGCTATCTGATCTAAAAACTCATCTACCTCATCCGCTTTATAACCGCGAAATGCTCTTTCAAATTCTTTGTTCTGGATCTCAATAGGTGTAATACTCATTGTTATCTTCCTTTCCCATATAAATCATCAGCACATTTATACCTAAAACAGGGACCTTTAGAAGAATTTTCGACAATTCTCTTTATTTTCCTGCTTATTTTATAAATATTTTTTATTCCTGTGCATGAAGTTTTGATGCACAGAATTTTACACATCCAGCACTTGCTTATCACTTTAATAATATCTCTTTAACAGTAAGTGAATTCTCCCTTTCCGGCTTATTCCCTTCTCTTCCGTTATTTCAATTCTACCTCTGCCGGCCAGCGAAATAATATCACCCGTTTTAACCGCTTTAGAGGGTTGTTTTACAAGCTGGTGATTTACCTTAACCCGCTCTCCCTTAATTAAAGGTGAAATCTTGGAACGGGAAAGACCAAAACCCAGCCCCGCAACAGTATCAAGCCTCATCGAGGCTACAGTACCCTTAATTTCTTTCGTACGGCGGGGCTCGGCCTCTGCCGGAAATAACCGAAGATCGATTTCTTCAACCTGTATCTCATAACGACCTGCCCTGGTCAGGTTCTGGCAAACATAAGAGGCAAGATGCTTTACCAAAAAGACATAAGCCTTTTCCCCTCCGGTGTAAATGATATCTCCCACCATTTCCCGCCTGATACCCAACCCGAGTAATGCACCTAAAAAATCCCTGTGAGTTAAGATCCTTTCGGGAAAACTACCATGGATGGCAAGGCAGGAAATGAATTCCCCCTCCTCGTCGGTCGCAGAGGAAGAAGGATTTATGAAGATCCGGACCCTTTCCGCTTCCGGATACCCGCCAAAAAATGAACATTTTACACCGGTAAAGTGATGCAGCAGGTCCCGCGCAATATCCTGCTGCCGGGGGTCCGCAAAGTAGGTGCAATGTTGAGTATTCTGCTCTGACGCCTTTATTAACAGCGACCAGAAATAAGAAGCCCATTTCTTTTCAGTGGCAAGCGGGTAACTAAAAGGAACCTCTTTCATAAAACCAACCCCATGTTGCATATTGTGCAGCGTGACGCGGTGTCGCGGTGAGCGCATTGTGAGAGCAACTAGAATCTCTTTTTTTCGCTCCAACCATAATCGGAAGAAGATAAAAAAGTATCTAAGAACATCTCCCCTAAGGCGGTGCATTGCCGTAG
>JAAYOY010000108.1 GCA_012520035.1 Bacillota bacterium | reverse complement strand
TGCGACAACGGGGACGGTTCTCCCTGTCGCATAGAATGTTTTGCGAGATGCGACAACGCGATAACGGGGACGGTTCTCCCTGTCGCATTGCGACAACGTGCGACAACGGGGACGGTTCTCACTGTCGCATAGAATATTTTGCGAGACGTTTTTCTTACCGCACGAAATTTGTTTTTTAAAAAAAGCAGTAAAAGCCCGCGCTTTATGCTCATTTATTCCACTTTGCGGAGCTTTTGCTGAATGATTTGTCCCTATCAGGGGGGGTAAAAGTATGGATGATCGCAAGCTGGTGCAAATGGCGAGAGAAATTCTACCCAATGCTTACGCTCCTTATTCCGGGTACAGGGTTGGGGCTGCCCTGCTGACGGATGATGGCAGGGTTTTCCGGGGAGTAAATATTGAAAATGCCTCTTCCGGTTTGACAATTTGCGCTGAAAGGGCGGCGATTGCTGCTGCTGTTACCGCCGGCTGCCGCTTTTTTTCGCTTATTGCCGTGGTTTCAGAAGACGAAAAAGGCCCCGTACCCTGCGGTGCCTGCCGTCAGGTGCTGAGCGAGTTCTGCGGCGGGGATCTCAGGGTACTGGTCTCCGGCAATGAAGGCAAAATACGCACTTTTACCCTGCGGGAGCTGTTGCCGCATCCTTTTGTGTTTCATAAAGAAGCACCGCCTCAGGAAAAATAAAAATCATAAACCAACTTATTATTCTATAGTATTAGGTTTTATTTAATCCCATAAGTGTTTTTGGGGGATAATCTTTTATATTCTTGCATGCATATCCGAACTCCACTAGCGCACTGCCTTGCAGACTATTGATAAAAGGGGCTGTTTTGCATGTTTCGCTCTGGTTTTGTCTCTGTCATTGGCCGTCCTAACGTAGGCAAATCTACTCTGATTAATGCGCTGCTAGGCCGGAAAGCACTTATTGTGTCCGATAAGCCGCAGACTACAAGAAACCGCATCCAGGCTATATACACCGGCGATAATTTTCAAATTGTATTTCTGGATACCCCTGGAATACATAAGCCCAAGCACCTCCTGGGCGATTATATGCTGAAATCGGCGCTGGATGCTCTGACAGAGGTGGATTTAATTCTTTTTATGGTAGAGGCCACATCTTCTCCTGGCCCCGGGGACAGGTATATTGCAGAGTTGTTGTGCAGAGTGGATACCCCCAAATTTCTGGTTGTAAATAAAGTGGACCTGATTACAGATGAGGTTGAAGCCAGGCAGCTTTCCCTGTACAGCCAGCTTGGAGAATTTAAAAGGGTATTTACTATATCCGCCCTGGAAGAGAAAAACGTTCAGCAGTTACTGGAAGAGATTTATGCTCTGCTTCCCGAAGGGCCGTGCTATTACCCTCCGGGAACCGTTATCGACCGCCCGCAGGAGTTTGTGGCTGCAGAAACGATCCGGGAAAAAATATTGCTGCAGACCAGGGAGGAGATTCCCCATTCGGTGGCGGTGGAGATCGAGAAGATGCAGTTGCGCGAAACAAAACCAAAAAAATGCGACAGGGGACGGTTCTCTTTGTCGCATTCCTGTGACAAAGAGAACCGTCCCCTGTCGCAGGGAGAACCGTCCCCAATGCCGCTCCAAGATGGGAAGGCAACCGGGGATGATTTACCGCCTTTGCTTGATATAGAAGCCATTGTTTATGTAGAAAAGGAATCACAGAAAAAAATAATTATCGGCAAAAAAGGTGCCATGCTTAAAGAAATCGGAACAGAGGCACGTCTGGAGCTGGAAAAAATTTTTGGAAACCCGGTGTTTTTAGATCTCTGGGTAAAGGTGAAGAAAGACTGGCGGCAGAAGAAACACAATCTGCGCCAGTTCGGTTACGAGTAGATTGCGGCATGAATACGACAGGGGACGGTTCTCTTTGTCGCATCGCAGTGCGACAGTGAGAACCGTCCCCAATGTCGCAAATGTCGCACATCGCAGTGCGACAGTGAGAACCGTCCCCAATGTCGCACGACAGTGAGAACCGTCCCCAATGTCGCAGTCCCCAATGTCGCATGCAGGGGGTGAGCGTTGGTGAAGATGTTAAAGACAAGAGCGCTGGTTTTGCGCTCGCGTCCGCTCGGGGAAAGGGACAGGCTTTTAAGCCTTTTGACGCTGGAACAGGGTAAATTAAGCGCCGTTGCCCCGGGTGCCCGAAAGATAAAAAGCAAGCTCGCTGCGGGGGTGGACTATTTCACCTGCGGTTCTTTTTTATTGTACAGGGGCAGATCGCTTTTTACGGTTAGCCAGCTGGAGGTGGAGACAAGTTTTCGCAACATCAGGGAGAATATTCGTGCTTATGCTTACGGCATGTTCTTTGCCGAATTAACGGATAAGCTGCTGCAGGAGGGAGAACCCGCCCCGGAAATATTTCACCTTCTTTTTAACTGCTGGTCATCGCTGGACGAAAATAAAGCAGATCAAGAGCTTTTGGCGCGCTTTTTTGAATTAAAAATTCTATCCCTGCTCGGATATCACCCCCACCTTAAAGGCTGTCTGTACTGCGGCAGTACCGCCGGCCCTTTCTTTTGGAGCAACAGCTCCGGAGGAATTTTTTGCGAAAAATGCCGCCCCGGAGGTGCCGTTTTTCCCTTCGCTAAAGGGACTTGCTCGCTGGCCGACAGCTTGCTTGGTATGGCTCCTGAAAAAGTCGCTAATGTCAGAGCTTCTGCAATACAAAAAAAAGAGCTGAAAGATTTTAATCATCATTTTCTGCAGTACTGGGTAGACGTGACTTCTTTTCAAGGGCTTTCTTTCCTGGAAAAAATTGTTAATGTTGAAAAGGATAAATAGGCCGACAATGCAATAGACTAAAAGCGGAAACCATACATTGAAAGGATTGTTATGTCTATGCAGATTACCCTGGAACAGGTGAAATTTTTACAGCAAAAGGCCGGTTTAAACTACGAAGATGCACAGGAATTGATGGAGAAGGCGGGCGGCGACCTGCTGCGAGCGCTTAATATTTTGGAAAAGAGCGGCAAGATTACTTTTTTACCATCCGCTTTACCATCCGCAAAGAAAGGGGATCAGGAAACAGAAACACTTTTATCCAGGCTCTGGGAAGTAAATAATGCGGCCAGAATAAGGGTCAACAGCCCGGAAAGGACTTTATTCCAGTTTCCGCTGGCGCTCGGCATCATTGGCGCAGTAGCTTTTCCGCGCCTGACCTCCTTGAGCATGCTGGCTCTTTTGCTGGCGCGTTGTTCTTTGGAGATAGATATCCATTAGCCTTCCGGCTGCCTATTGCTCCTCCCCCTTTATATCCTTAAAATATATGCAATAGTATACTACAGGCCATGTTTCGCCCTTGACACCGCTTGATTTTTTTGCTAACTTAAAAGCACATAATTGGTTTGGTGCGATGCTGGAAAAAAGTAGCTGGGAAAATACCCGTTTGATAGAGAGCCGGGGACGGTGGAAGCCTGGCCGGGCACTTCCGGTGAATGGAATTCCGAAGCAGTGTTTCACGAAAAAGAGCCCTTTCTGGGAAATAGGGTGGAACCGCGGGAGCCGTGCTCCCGTCCCTAGACTCGTCCGGGGTTTTTTTATTTTTTACTTCATATTAATCAAGGATGAAAGGGAGGTAGAGTGTAATGGATTTTCAGCAGTTGATCATCAGGCTGCAGGAGTTCTGGGCCGGGCAGGGGTGTTTGATCCAGCAGCCCTACGATGTGGAAAAAGGGGCGGGAACGATGAACCCGGCTACTTTTTTGCGTTCACTGGGCCCGGAACCCTGGAGGGTTGCTTATGTCGAGCCTTCTCGCCGCCCTGCGGACGGGCGTTACGGGGAAAATCCAAACCGCCTTTACCAGCACCACCAGTACCAGGTGATTCTCAAGCCGAGCCCCCCTGATGTCCAGGACATTTACCTGGAAAGCCTGGCATGGCTGGGCATAGATCCCAGAGAACATGATATTCGCTTTGTCGAGGATGACTGGGAATCCCCCACCCTGGGAGCATGGGGCCTGGGCTGGGAAGTCTGGCTGGACGGCATGGAGATAACCCAGTTTACATATTTCCAGCAGGTCGGTGGCTTCGATCTGCAGTCCGTACCGGTGGAGCTTACATACGGGCTGGAACGGATCGCCATGTTTATTCAGAAATGTGATAATGTCTTTGAGCTGCTCTGGGCTCCCGGGGTCTACTATGGCGACGTCTTCCAGAAAGCTGAGGAGGAGCATTCCCGTTACAGTTTTGAAGAGGCGGATACCTCTTTAATCCTGGAGCTGTTTTCCCTCTACGAAAAGGAATCAAAGAGAATTATCGAAAAGGGTTTGGTCCTCCCCGCTTACGATTATGTTCTTAAATGTTCCCATGCCTTTAACGTACTTGATGCACGTGGCGCGATCAGCGTTACGGAGAGAACAGGATTTATCGCCCGCATCAGGGAGCTCGCGCGCCGTTGCGGAAAGCTGTACCTCGAGCAGAGGGAAGAGGCGCATTACCCCCTTTTAGACCGGGAGGGCCGTGTGGATATTATGAAGAATGATGAGCACAAAGCGTCTGAGAAACATGCAGGTGACAATAACGGTCAGGGAGGCGATGCGTAAATGCCGGACGTTCGTGATCTGCTGCTGGAAATTGGATGCGAGGAAATCCCTGCCCGCTTTATGCCCGGCGGGTTGAAGGGGCTGAGGGAGACTGCAGAAAGATTATTTCGTGATAATCGTCTTGCTTATCACGAGGTTCTTGCCTATGGCACTCCGCGGCGGCTGGTTTTGTTTGTAAAAGGATTGGCGGAGCGCCAGTCGCAGCAAGAAGAGAAGATCAAGGGGCCGTCAAAGGATGCCGCCTTTGATCAGGATGGGAATCCCACAAAAGCTGCGTTGGGATTCGCCGGGAGACTGGGGCTAAAAGTAGAAGAGTTAAAAATTGAGAAGGCAGGGAAAAAGGAGTACCTTGTGGCTTTACGCAGCATTGCCGGAAAGAAAACGGCGGATGTTTTAAGCACCCTGCTTCCCGATCTGCTAAAGGGACTTTCTTTTCCCAAAAATATGTTCTGGGAAAAGAGCAGGATAAGATTCCCCCGACCGATACGCTGGATTCTCTGCCTCTACGGTTCCGAAATGATCTCCTTTTCTTACGGGGGGTTGCAGTCAGGCAGGGAAACCAGAGGCCACCGTTTCCTGGCGCCGGCCACTGTTAATGTCCTCGATCCGGAGCATTATTTTGCCTGTATGGAGGAGTCTGCGGTGGTACTGGACCAGGATAAGCGGAAGAAATTGATCGAGGAAGAAGTTAAGTCTGCCGCGGCAGCATACAAACTTGAGGCTTTTATTGATCCTTCTTTGCTGGAGGAGGTCAATTATCTGGTGGAGAAGCCCGAAGCTCTTTTCTGTTCCTTCCCGGAAAAGTATCTGGAACTGCCCCGGGAAGTTCTGGTGACGACAATGCAACACCACCAGCGTTATTTCCCCGTAGAGGATTCGGAAGGCCGTCTTTCGCCTCATTTTATCGCCGTTTCCAACAACGGCGCCGCACAGCCGGCAACTGTCCGGGGGGGAAATGAAAGAGTCCTCAAAGCACGGCTGGCGGATGCACAATTTTTCTACGAGGATGACCTGAAAACTCCCCTGGAGAAACAGGTAATAAAACTAAAATCTATTCTCTTTCAAGAGGAACTGGGAACCGTCTACGAGAAGGCAGAGCGGCTGGTAACTTTGACGGAATATATAGGGAACCGCCTGGATGGTCTGGACAAGGCCAATAAAGAAGCCGCCCTGCGTGCAGCTTATCTGGCCAAGGCCGACCTGGTGACGAATATGGTCGGGGAATTTCCGGAGCTGCAGGGTATCATGGGCAGGGAATATGCCCTGAAATCCGGCGAAAGAGAAGATGTTGCCCAGGCCATTTACGAGCACTATCTGCCCCGTTTTGCCGGCGACCGGCTGCCCGTGACGGAAGCCGGAGCCCTGCTGGCCCTTGCGGATAAAGTAGACCACCTTGCGGGTTGCTTTGCCCTGGGGATCAGGCCAACGGGCTCACAGGACCCGTATGCCTTAAGGCGCCAGAGCCTGGGGCTGCTGCAGATTCTGCTCGAGCATGGATTTCACCTTCCGCTGACGGAGTTGATCCGGCATGCGCTGGAGCTCTACAGGAAAAGAGTGACGCTGCAGGAGATGGATCTGGAAGATCTCACCGCCCAGATCAGAGATTTTATTCTGCAGAGGTTACGCTATCTTTTTCAGGAAAGGGGTATGGACTATGACCTGGTGGAAGCGGTGCTCGGTTCCTCCCTGGACGAAATAGCCCCCCTCTGGAACAGGGTAAACTTTTTGCAGGCAAACCGCGAAAGCGAGCATTTGATGCAGGCCGCGGCGGCTTATACAAGGGCGGCAAACCTTGCCAGGCAGGCTCCCGCCGGCGAACCGGTGGACGAAAAGCTCTTCCTCGAAGAGGTGGAGAAAAAGCTCTTCGGCTGTTATACCGCAGCTAAGGAAAAGATAGAGCGTGCCGTAGAAGAGGACAATTTCGGACAGGTGCTGGCGGAGCTGGCCGGGTTGAAAACGCCGCTGGATCTCTTCTTTGATCAAGTACTGGTTATGGTTGATGACAATAGGATCCGTTTAAATAGGTTGGCCCTGTTGCAGCAGATAAAGGAACTATTCCAGTTACTTGCCGATTTTTCAAAAATCGTCTTTTCTACCCAGAATTAGATAAAGGATTTTTTACTTGTGGATAGAATAACAATACTTGCGGATAGAATAAAAATAAATGTAAGGGCAAAGTGAGGGTAAAAAGGGGGTGCACCGGTAAATTTGGAGAAAAAGAATAAACCGGTTGTCTATATTATCTCCGATTCGGTGGGAGAGACAGCCGAGTTTGTTGTAACCGCCGTGGCAAGCCAGTTTAATTCCGGACAGGTAGAGATACACAAAGAATCCTTTCTCACCGATACGGGCCGTCTAAAAGAGATATTAAAGGAAGCCGCCAAGAAAAAAAGTATAGTCGTTTGTACGCTGGTTTTGCCGGAGTTGCGGAATACTATTGTCGAAGAGGCCTTAAAGTATGATCTCCCCCTGGTGGATCTGCTTGGTCCGATGTTTAAAGCTTTTGCCAGGGTTATGTCTGCGGATCCGCGTTTGGAGCCAGGATTAATACGGCGTTTGGATGAAGATTATTTCCGTAGAATAGCGGCTGTTGAGTTTGCCGTGAAGCACGACGATGGAAAAGACCCGCGTGGCCTGCTGCAAGCCGATGTTGTCCTGCTCGGGGTTTCACGTACTTCCAAAACCCCACTGAGTATGTACCTCGCTCATCGCAAGCTTAAAGTGGCTAATCTGCCCCTTGTCCCTGAGGTGGAGCCCCCGAAGGAGCTTTATGAACTTCCCAGAGGTAAAGTATTTGGATTGACAATTGCTCCGGAACTGCTACGCAAAATACGCGAGGAAAGACTGAGCACCCTGGGGCTCGGTGCACAAGCCAATTATGCCGAAATGGGGCGTATCCTGGAGGAGCTGGAGTATAGCAGGGGGATCATGCGCCGTCTCGCTTGCCCTGTGTTTGATGTTTCCAATAAAGCTGTTGAAGAGGTGGCCAACAAAATAATCATTGCTGTAAAGGAGTCTAAAGAGTAGAATGAGTGGAGTAAAACAGGTTTATTTGTTTACTGAAGGAAATGCAGAGATGAAGAAGCTCCTTGGCGGAAAAGGGGCTAACCTGGCGGAGATGACCCGGCTTGGGCTGCCGGTTCCTCCAGGATTTACCGTAACGACAGAAGCCTGCGTCGATTATTACCGGAAAGGGGAGACGCTCTGGCCGGAGCTGGAGGAAGAAGTAGCGAAAGCACTTCAGGCACTGGAGAAACAAACGGGAAAAACCTTAGGAGGCGGGGAAAATCCTCTTTTGCTTTCAGTCCGTTCCGGGGCATATTTTTCAATGCCGGGAATGATGGACACTATTTTAAACCTGGGATTAAATGATAAGACGGTCGAAGCACTGGCTAAAACGACAGGAAACAGGCCGTTTGCCCTGGACTGTTACCGCCGTTTTTTGCAGATGTATGCCGATGTGGTGCTCAAAATAGATCATTACCACTTTGAAAGGGCACTTGACGAGGTCAAAAAAATGTTCAAAGTCCAGCCGGGCGATCAACTGAGTGAAGAGGGTTGGGAAAAGGTTATAGCTCGCTTCAAGCAGATTATTGAGGATAACCGGCAGAAATTTCCCCAGGAGCCCGTTGAACAGCTGCTAAACTCCATTAAGGCCGTTTTCGAATCCTGGAACAATCAACGTGCTATCGTTTACCGCCGGCTGAACAATATTCCCGACGATCTGGGGACCGCTGTGAACGTTCAATCTATGGTCTTCGGCAACCAGGGAGAGGACAGCGCAACGGGCGTTGCCTTTACACGCAATCCTTCGACCGGGGAAAAGGTCCTCTACGGGGAATTATTATTTAATGCCCAGGGAGAGGACATTGTTGCAGGGATACGCACGCCCCTGCCCATGTCTGCGCTGAAGGAAAGGATGCCTTCTATTTATGATCAGTTTGACAATATCTGTACCAAACTGGAAAACCACTATCGCGATATGCAAGATATCGAGTTTACTATAGAAAAGAACCGGCTTTTTATTTTACAGACCAGGAACGGGAAGAGAACCGCGGCCGCAGCGGTTAAAATCGCTGTCGACCTTGTTGAAGAGGGGATCTGCAGTAAGGAAGAAGTTCTTTTAAGGGTAGAGCCTTCACAGCTTGTGCAGCTGCTGCACCAGCGTATTGATACAACCCTTGCTTTAAAACCCCTGGCGACCGGCCTGCCGGCTTCTCCCGGGGCTGCGCTAGGAAAGGTGGTTTTCGACGCCAACGATGCCGAATTGAAGAGTGCCGAAGGTGAAAAGGTGATTATGGTGCGTTCGGATACAACGCCGGACGATATTCACGGTATTGTGGCAGCACAGGGCGTACTGACCAGCCGGGGCGGGATGACCAGCCATGCTGCTGTTGTCGCCAGAGGGATGGGTAAACCCTGTATCAGCGGTTGTGAAGCAATCAAGATCGATCCCAAGGCACATTTGTTCCAGGTTGGGGAGCAGGTTGTCAAGGAAGGGGATATTATTTCTATTGACGGCACCACCGGCAATGTGTATCTCGGCGAGGTTCCCATGATATCCCCGGAACTGAGTCCGGAATTCCAAAAGCTGCTATCCTGGGCGGATGAAGTAAGAAAGCTGCAGGTGAGGGCCAACGCCGACAACCCCAGGGACGCCCGCAAAGCCAGGGAATTTGGAGCGGAAGGGATCGGGCTGTGCCGGACTGAGCATATGTTCATGGAACAGGATAGGCTCCCGATAGTCCAGGAGATGATTCTTGCCGAAACGAAGGAGGAAAGGAACAAATGCCTCTTAAGGCTCCTGCCCATACAGCAGGGGGATTTTGAACAACTTCTGCGTGAAATGGAGGGTTATCCCGTTACTATTCGCCTGCTGGATCCTCCACTGCATGAGTTTTTGCCCAATCTGGAGGAACTTCTGATAGAAGTTGCTCTTTTGAAGGAGCGGGGAGATAACCCTTCCCTGCTTAAGGAAAAAGAATACCTGTTAAAGAAGGTTCGGGCGTTAAACGAATTTAACCCCATGCTGGGTCACAGGGGCTGCCGCCTGGGCCTGGTATTTCCGGAAATATACAGGATGCAGGTCAGGGCGATATGCCAGGCCGTTGTTGCTTTAATGAAGGAAGGCCTGGATGTAAAACCCGAGATAATGATACCGCTGGTAGGCCATCCCCGTGAACTGGAAATAATGCGGGAAATTGTGGAGGACGAGGCTGCTAAAGTTAAAAAAGAAGCACAGGTGGAATTTAACTGCCCTGTTGGGACGATGATCGAGCTCCCGCGTGCCTGTGTAACGGCGGGGCAGATTGCTAAACACGCCGACTTTTTCTCCTTCGGGACCAATGACCTGACTCAGACTACATTTGGTTTCAGCCGCGACGATGCTGAAGGGAAGTTCTTGCCGTTTTATGTGCAGGAGAAGATCCTCCCGGATAACCCCTTTATGGTTCTGGACAGGGAAGGGGTGGGGAGCCTGATTACCCAGGCTGTGACCGCAGGTCGGGAGCAGAAGAAGGAGCTGAAGATGGGGATATGCGGGGAGCACGGGGGCGAACCGCAATCAATCGAGTTCTGTCATCAGGCAGGATTAAACTATGTGAGCTGCTCTCCTTTCCGTGTGGCGATTGCCAGACTGGCGGCAGCACAGGCAGCAATCAATGCAAATGGTGACGCAGGGCAAAAGTAAATGACATGGCGTGGAAGCCTTGGGTTACAATAGATTGAATGAATATTTATATCACATAAGCAGGGTGCTGATAGAATGAACTTTGACTGTCGGCCCCTATTTTTTTATGAAATAATCAGAATAAGGGTACTGTCACTTAATAATTTAGAGGCAGTGCCCTATTCTTGTTGAGCCAAAATGCAAGAAAAAACGACAAATAAAAAAACCACTTTGCTTTGAATGTGGTATAATTACGCAGTACAGTCAAAATTATGATTGCACAAAAATGAATGCCAATGTGAGGCGTCGCCCTTGCCCGCGGGAGGGGATGGATTGAACCAGCTCAAAGTCGTGAATAATCGCATTTTCTCTATTACCGGGTTTTCTTTACTTTTTGCCTATCTCCTGTCCTTTCTTTTTGAAGGACAGGTGCTTTACAGTATGCTTGCTTACCACAATGTAAAGGATTCCGCTTACATACTGGCGGCCATTGTGGCGCATTTTGTAGGGCTGTTTTCCTGCGGCTACCTTATAAAGTCTCCAACAGCTGCAAAATATATGATGCTTGGCAGTATGGGCGTATGTTTGATTGCAACTACACCGTTCTTTTTTGCTCCGTCTGTCCTTTGGGCAGCAGGATTGATTGTCAGCGGATATGCGGGAGGCTGTGCGGTGGCCTCGTGGGGTTATTTTCTTAAAGCCTTTACGCCCAAGAATCAACGCATCAAATCATGCGCGGACGTTCTGATTTATTCCAACATTATTATGATTGCCGTCAATGTGGTGGCCATTAATTTGTCACCTTTTATCGGACTTATTCTCTCTATTTTCTGTCTTGTCGCAGGTACGGCATTCATTTGGGCGCTGCCGGCCGGCACGGAGGAAATATGGAGTGAAGAAACGGAGAACAAGAGGTATGGCGATATTAAGAAACCACTGCTGTTGCTATGCTTGTTTGTTTTTGTAATTACCATTAATTCGGGGCTTATGTATCAAGTCATAAATCCTGCTTTTGAGCATCTTACAGGTCTTGTGAGCTGGTATTGGGCTGTACCGTATATTATTGCGCTTGCCGTTATGCGGAACTTGCCGATGAAGGCAAAGCGCTCAAGAATTTTGTATATCGGTATGGCAATGATTATGGGGGCGTTTATCAGTTTTATGCTGCTGGGACGACACGCTCCCGATTATCTTGTTGTGGATACTCTGATGCTCGGTGCATGCGGCATCTTTGATTTGTTTTGGTGGAGCATCATCGGGGAGATGCTGGACTATACTGAAAACCCCGTTAAGGTCTTTGGCATCGGGCTTTCCGCAAATGTACTCGGCGTCTTGGGCGGCGGAGCCCTCGGAGTGGCGATAACATCCATCCGGCTTTCCGGTGCAGAAGTGGCGGTCATCGCCCTCACGGTTGTTTGTGTCACACTGGTAATGCTGCCTCCACTCAACACGCAACTTGTTATGTTGCTCAAGAATCATGCCTATCTTGCCGCCTATGACCGTATGAGCGGGATGCAGCAGACAGATATTATCCGACAGATGAAAACCCTCGAAGAGCTGACTGTTAGAGAGCAGGAAGTACTCCAGCACATTCTGTCCGGCAAATCCAACCGCGAAATTGCCGTAACGTTGTCTATCAGTGAAAGTACTGTTAAAACGCATGCAAGAAATATATTTTCGAAATATAATGTCGGCAGCCGTGCGGAGCTGATCAGCACCCTGCTCAAAAACCAGTCCTATACATAGCCCAAAAAGCCTTATAAACACCGGCAAATCCAGCCTCTCATACTAAAGTATGAGAGGCTTTTATTGTGCGATTTCATCCTTTAGATCGATGTTTTTTCCCTTATCTTTTTCTAAACTGTTCAATAAAGGGGGCGTAATGAAATATGAAGGCGATCCGCAAGCGACGTAATTGTTTTACTGTTCTTTTTGTGGCTGGTATTGTTCTAGCAACATGGGCTACCGTGAAGCCTATGGTGGCGACAGCTTCTGTTTTTGGAGCTGCCAGTATCGCCTCGCTTATGCTCCTGATCAAGCAAAGTCGTTTGTTTTATGACGCAAGTCTTATCTGCGACAACTCCATCCTTGCGGTACCCTCTGCTGTTATCTCCATGCCGGGCGACAAAGAGCAAATGAACAAAAAGGAAGTTGTAGTCTCTTCCTTTGGTATCATGATCGGCAGCAAAATCTATAAATGGGGACGCACGGGAGTAGATGGAGTACGGCTGAACACCGTTGATATTGACCGGACACGGATCTACCTGACCTTTGGTGACGGAACCGAAACAATGCGGATAGAACTGATGCACGGTATGGCTGACGAGCAGGCCGTGATGGATGTAAAAGAAAGGTTGTGGCGTGAAACCGGCGTAACAGCCATAATCAGTGGTTGGTAGTAGGAAATTGCAACAATTCAAAGGGGTGAGGTGAAGTGAAATCAAGCATCTTAATTGCATTGGTCGAAAAAAATTACAAATCAAAAGGAGAGTAATAAAGTGAAGCAGGTTTTTTTAAGAAAGACAATCTGGATAATAGTGATAACATTGGCCTTGATGACATTTATTTTATCCGGCTGCTCGAGTGGGGGGGCTTCCGCCGGCGTAAAGGACGGCATCATTGAACTGGAACAGGCCAAACTGGATTTTGGCGACAACCAGGTGACCGATTCATCTCAAAGTTCACTTACCGTGATCAAGTTGAAGAAAGGGGAAGAGCCTGACGGTCTAGCCTCTACCTTATTTGAGCTGTATCTTGATGTAACCTGCGACTTGCCGGTTACCATCAGCATTCCCCTTGCTGAGGCCGAGGTTCCCGAGGATGAGGAGTCAGCGGTCATGCTGGGGTTGGGTAATGAAGTAATCCTTGATGATGGCACTTCAGATTCCCTCTATTCCTACATACCGGTGGAGGTGGCAGACGGTGTAGCCACATCCACCTTTATCCCATCGCAGTATTTAGGAGAGCCGGCGGTGCGCGGTGCCTCCGGCAGCGCCAAGGCCTCCCGGGAGCGCTTGACCTGGGGACTTTTCCGGCTTGCTACCAGCTTTGAAGAGGGTGGACATTTCGTTGTTTATTTTCCAAAACAGGCGAGGAAATATCTCCTCGATTTCGAAGAACGCCGCGCGCTTCTCTCTGATCTGGAGGTCGTATATGACGAATACCTGAGCAAAGGTTATGCCTATGAAAAACGCGAAGAGTGGCCGATGGAGGTCTATATCCAGTCCCTCAAGCAGGATGGTTACTACTTTTACCGTTGGGATGGCGCTGCCGGTCAAATTTATCTTAACCGGGCTCTGTTTCAAGACGGCTATGGGGCGGATGCGGTAAAACCCTTGCTTGCCCATGAATTCTTCCATTTTGTGCAGTTAAACTATGTCGATAGCGGCAGCGATCTGCTCTGGTTTGACGAGGCCACCGCCACCTATTTCGAAGAGCAAAAAGCCGGCAATTATCCTTATATTGTCAAGCAATATGAAGAATTAATATTCTCCGGCGTCTTCCCCCTGGATAACGATGCGGTCAACGGCTACGCCCGCATGCCGCTGATCAAGTTTCTATCACAAAAAAGGGGGGAGGAGTTTATCTTAAATGCCTATACCATCGCCGGAGGGGGAGCCGGCTGGGAGAATGCCCTGCTCTCCTCTGCCGGTCCGCCTTCCGTTTGGGCAGGGGACTTTTACGAAGCGCTGATAAAAGGAGGTGAAGTTAGTCACTTTTCTCCCTATGCGCTGCATAAAATCCTTGTCGGAGATAAGAAATGGACTGAAGAGAAAGGGAATAAGAGAAAAATTGGTACCAAGTTAGAGCTGACTATACCCGCCGCCGAGGAGATCGATGCTATGGTGGCAAAAGGGGAGGAGCCTGTTTTTGGCAGCGCAACAGTGAGCGTAGGTTCTTTCGGTGCCCAGCTGGTAGCAATTACTGTTGATGAGAAAAACTTGTCGCGGCTCTCCGAAGGCACCGATCCTTCCGTATCGGTGCCGGGGGCTGATTTTCGTGTTTTTGCTATCCACGGTAGCTCGGTAGAGGTATTCAGCGGCGGCGGCGGGGCTGTTACACTTAACGACTTCAAAAAGCTATCCGATGACTTCTCAGAACACGAAAGAGATAAGACCTTGTTTCTGGTGCTGGTGACAGGGCTTCATGATAGCGGCAAGCAGGATTATACAGTAAAGGTGGGGCTGCCCGCCTATCCCACCCTTGATGAACTGGTGGGGGAATATCCTAACAGCAGTCTGCTTATGGCCAAAGTCTATATAGCGGATGAGGTCATGGCAGAGGCCCAGTCGGGTAAAAACGGGGACAGCTCCGGATGTGATGCCCAGACGCTGGCTATGCTTAAAGGTATGGAGGGGCAGGAGATGCCGATCAAGCTGGTGATCAAAAAAACCGGTGAAAACAGCGGTTCTTTAGCAATACTCAATGAAGAGAGCAAAAAAGATGTAGGCGACGAGGTATTCCCCTTTACCTATGCAGGCGGACGGCTTGTTTTCGATTTCGAAAAAGACGGGGAACATTTAACAGGTTTTCTAACCGCTGCCTATGGGAAAAACAAGGACGTGATTGTAGTGGGCGATTTGAACATATCGGCCGGCGGCGGGCAGATCACTTTAGACCTGCATCTTAACGGCAGCAAGCCGCTGGATACCCGGTAAATGCAGCCGGAGCTTACCTTTTACCTGTTTGGCATGACGGTGAAGATCCAGGCTTACATCCTGTTTACAATACTGGGTGCGCTTACGGGCACAGCGGCAGCCCTTCCCTTGTTCAAAAGGGAAGGGCTGCCGCTGCTGCGCGCCCTTGGGCTGCTAACTTGCATGGCCGTGGCCTTTCTGGCCGGTGCCAGGCTGCTTAATTTTGTCATCAATCCGGCGGCCTATGGTGGCTCACTGCATGTTTATACCCTGCGCCTGGCGGGCCTCTCCCTATACGGAGGCATTTTCTGTTCCTTGGCCGTCCTGCTAAGCTGGGCTCGCGCTACCCGCGCCGATGCCTGGCGGTTGCTGGATGCGCTGGTGCTGCCCACAGGGCTGGCCTTTGCTTTGGCCCGGGTGGGCTGTTATCTTAACGGTTGTTGTGCCGGTATTGCCACCGGTTCGCGATGGGGCGTGCCTTTTCCACTCCCAGAAAATGGGCAGGAACTGTTTAGCGAAATTTTTCCCCTGTTGCTAAAGGGCTGCACCACCGTAAGTCTCTATCCTACGCAGCTATTTGAACTTGCGCTGGCACTTTTGGGCTTAATCCCTGTACTGTGGCTCTATTTCCGGCGCCGGCTGCCCCGCGGCGCCGCCTTCCTGCTATACGGCGTCTGGTTTTCCGCTATGCGCCTTGCGGTCCTTCCTTTACGCAGCCTGCTCTATGCGGAGATAGTGGTAAAATATTTGTACCCCATGTTCTACATTGGGCTCATCTTGAGTGGGATATTTTTGCTAATACGCAAGCTCAGGGACGGTTCTTGACTTGCTAGCGAAGCAAGATTGGGCAAGCTCAGGGACGTTCTTGACTTGCTACAAGAACAGTGTATTCCTCAGTTATCATACTAGATATCGCAGTTGCCGGATTGGCGGCGGCACAGGCTGCTTTAATCAACAAAAGCCAATCGAAGCAGGCAAAAAATGGCTGGTTGAAACTAGAAATGATTTATCCATCATTAGAGACTGCACCTTTGCTTTTCGATCTTTTATTGGGGATATGAGTACATATTTCGGGTGTCTTAAATACCTGGAGCGGGTCATCCTGGGCCATTATTATCCTTTCAAGGGGCCATCTGTTTGTTTTCTTTCCTCCCACACAGGAAACAACGCCGATAAGATGAGAGCCACAGCCAAAAAAAAGATGGACAGGCCCAGCCATCTCGAAACGATGGGAAATACTGTGGTAATAAACAAATAATCTTGATTTTTTGCCCACCAGAGACCCGTAACCACAATGACAAACAAACCGCTTTGCACTAAACGTAAAAGAAGGAATTCCCCCGATAGCGGTGCAAACCGGCGTCTTTTGCTGATCATCCCCCGGCCAAGCCGCCACAATTGCCATAACACAATGGAGAAAATTAAACCGTTTAAAGCCCAGAGGGCCTTTTTCACCCGAATAATTTGCTCCATACCAATGGAAGAAAACCCGTTCCAATTTGCCCAATCCCTTAATATATAAGCAATAAAGGGCCAGCTTCGCTGGCTATTGGTTAAAATAACAATCCCGTCGCCTGTTTCCGGGAACGAGTGAAAATGAGTCATCACTCCGCCGCCCTGACCGC
>JAAYOY010000107.1 GCA_012520035.1 Bacillota bacterium | reverse complement strand
AGTGTCATGGAAGGCAAAATCGAAGGGATCCTGCGCGCCAGCATCGTTTTGCCCGTGCCTGGCGGCCCCGTCAAGAGGACATTGTGCCCGCCGGCAGCCCCGATCTCCAGCGCCCTTTTTGCCATTATCTGGCCTTTTACTTCTTTAAAATCGGGCTGTTCGCTGTTTCCCCCATTTTTAAGAATATCATCCGGCAGGCCGCATGAGATTTCCGGCAGGCTTTCATCCCCTTTCAGGTAGGCGGCAAGCTCTCTTAAATTTGAAACACCCTTTACCGGAACTCCACCAACCATAGAGGCCTCCAGGGCATTCCCCCTCGGCACGATTAGCTCCAGGGTATTCTTCATTTCAGCCCGTTTTTTTATAGAAGCGGCGATAGCCATTGTTCCGGGAATCTCCCTTAACTCCCCGTCCAGGGAAAGTTCACCGGCAAAGACTTTTTGCTGCAGGGCAGTCTCGGGAACCTGTCCGGTTGCGGCCAGTATTCCTACAGCAATCGCCAGATCAAAAGCGGAGCCGTCTTTCTTTAAATCGGCAGGGGCAAGGTTAACGGTAATACGTTTGGAAGGAAACTTAAAACCGCTGTTTGCGATTGCTGCGCGAACCCTCTCCCTGGCCTCTTTAACCGAAGGGGCAGCCAGCCCTACCAGGTGAAAATTGGGCAACCCCCGGCTTACGTCTGTCTCTACGAACACTTCATATCCTTCTATGCCGATAAGGGCGCAGCCGGTAACCTTTGATAGCAACCTCAATCACCTTTCAACATATTATTAGAACGCGTTTTTTAACAGTTTTATTTCCTTTGCGCTCGATCTTCCCCTCTCGAACAATACAATAACCACATCAAAACGGCATAAACAATCGGGCATTCCCTTCTCCTTTAAATAATAAGCGGCAAGCTGCCGCAACTTCTTTTGTTTGCGAAAACCGATCGATTCTTCGGCATAACCCACCGAAAGAGTGCTACCGGACCGGACCTCTACAAAAACAAGCGTTTCACCATCATAAGCTACGATATCCAGCTCTCCAAGGGGGCAGGTATAGTTTCTGGCAACTATTTTGTAGCCTTCCGTATTTATTAAGTATTCCCCGGCGATTTTTTCGCCCAGGGCGCCCATTTTCTTTTTATATCCCGCATCTCTTTGCAAGACAAAAGCCCCTTTTTATAACGTTATATTTACTACCACCATAGTAAAATAAACTGTTCCGATAGATCGTTAAGCCGATAAGACGGCTCCTTTAATTGTACCCTTATCCATACTTACCTGCCGTACACACCCGCTTTGCCATACTTATCTGTCTTTATAGCATTGGAATGTCCTGCGGTGGATAGGTGATAACCCCAGGGTTTTTATAGCTTCCCTGTGCTCGGCGGTAGAGTAGCCTTTATTTCTGTCAAATCCGTAACCGGGGTATTCTCTGTCGTACTCCAGCATGATCTTGTCCCTGGTTACCTTGGCAACAATAGAGGCGGCCGCAATTGAAAGGCACAGGGCATCACCGCCGATCACTGCCTCCTGCGGCAGATCCACCCCGGGAACGTTAAAACCGTCGAAGAGAACATAATCCGGCTGCGGCAACAGCTTTTCAACCGCCAGCCGCATGGCTCGCAGCGAAGCATGATATATGTTGATTTCATCTATCAAAGGAACATCCGCCACCCCTATAGCAACGGCTTTTGCGTTTGCTGTCACAATCTCATACAGCTCTTCTCTCGCCTGCGGAGCAAGCTGTTTGGAATCATTAATTCCAGCCCAGCAATTCTTTCCCGGATCCAGTATTACCGCCGCCGCCACAACCGGCCCGGCCAGGGGGCCCCTTCCGGCTTCATCTGCCCCGGCTATCAGCTCATAGCCCTGCTCATGCAATAACCGTTCTTTCGCCATCAATTTATGTAAATGTTCCTCCTCGCTTCGGGCCTTTTCCCTCTGCTTAAGAAACGAGGAAAGAAGCTTTTGCACGCCTTTGCGCTGATCGCTTTTAAGAATGCTCAATTCGCGGGCAGAGAGCTCTTCTTTTGAAAAAAGATAAGCCTTAATTTCGTTGATTGTTAGCGAAGAAAGATTATCTCTCAGAAAGTGTCCCATTGTAATCCTCCGGCTTTTCCAGGCTTATACGCCCAAGTGTCCCCTTCCTGAAATCCCGCAGCACAATCCGGGCCGTTTTCTTTTTATCCACCTGGCCGCCTTTTATTAAACATCCCCGCCGCGCCCCAATGGCATACAGCAGATCTCCGGACACATCGAGTATATCCTCGCTCCCCAGCGAATAACAATCAAACAGGGAGCGGCGAGTTTTTTCACCGGACAGGTAACGCTCCAGCAACCACAGGACAACTTCTTCTTCATCGTAGGAATCAATATCAAGCGAACCGATAGCCGCAAGTCCAAAAACGCTCGCTGCACTTTTGCCCTTCAAGCTGGGAGGCAACAGACCTGGGGTGTCCAGCATCTCCCAGCCAGACCTCAATCTCAGCCATTGCGGGCCTCTGGTTATTCCGGGTTTTTCACCCGTTCTTAAGGCAAACTTACCTGCCAGCCGGTTGATAATCGTGGATTTTCCTGTGTTGGGTATACCGACTACGATTAAGCGCAGCGGTCGCCTGTACTTAATACTTTGCGGGCGGTTTGCCAGAAGCAGGTTTTCCAGTTTTTTAACGCCACCCATTTTTTTGGCATCAAAAGCTAAAACGGGCCCTTTATCACCGGCCAATACACTCAGCCAGCGGCCCGTTATTTCTTTATCTGCAAGGTCAGATTTATTAAGAATGGTAATTATTTTTTTCCCGCCCAGCATCTTTTGCAGCCTCTCATTCCTTCCGGCAAGGGGAAGGCGGGCATCAACCACCTCGAGAACAAGATCAATAAATTTAAGGTTTTCTTTTAATCTTCGCTCTTCTTTCAGCATTTTGCCGGGGTAACAGTTCTTTGTCATTTTCAGGGTTCACCACCTGGCGTCTTAAAGCAGTCTCGCATTAAATGGCGGCCAGAAAACGAGGAAAGCTTTGCCCTTTACTTTATCCAGGGAAACACAGCCAACTGCAGAATCCCTGCTATCCATGCTGTTGCTCCTGTTATCTCCAAGGACAAAAGCATGTCCCTCCGGAACTACTACCGGACCAAAATCCGTTATACTGTGATTTTCTATGAAAGGTTCATTAATGCGCTCGTTATTAATAAAGAGACGGCCGTCAATGAGTTCTACAACATCGCCCTCCAGAGCAACTACTCTTTTAATGAAATCCCGCCGGGGAGAAAAATTAAAGACAATGATATCGCCTTTCTGCGGCTCACTCAGATAGTAAGTCACTTTATTAACAATTAACCGCTCGTGGTGCTGCAAGGTGGGGAACATCGACGACCCCTCCACCAAAAAAACCTCCAGGAAGAACAGCCTGATAATCACAGCCAGAATTACAGCCAGGATAATAGACCTGGCCCATTCTTTTATTTCTTTTTGTACAGAATGCCTCTTATCTTCTTCAGGTTTGCATTCTCTATTGAGATCACTATCCATGTGTAAGTCGCCTCTTTTCATGATAAAAAAAGCCCTGCAAGTTTATCTCCTAGCTTCCTTTATCCGGGCGGCTTTACCCCTTAGTTTGCGCAGGTAATACAATTTTGAACGCCGGACCAGACCCTTCCGAACAACTTCAATTTTTTCTATTTTAGGCGAGTGCAACGGAAATGATCTCTCCACTCCCACCCCGTAGGAAATACGGCGAACAGTAAAACTCTCCTTCAATCCGCTGCCCTTGCGCTGAATTACTACACCCTCAAAAATCTGAATTCTTTCCCTGTTACCTTCTACTACTTTAAAATGAACCCTTACCATATCACCGGGAGAGAAAGGGGTAATCTTCTCCTTTAAATAATCTTTTTCGACATAATCGATTAAATTCATCTACGCCAACTCCTTTCAACTTGCCAAATACCTTACTTCTTCTAAGAACGCCGAGGGACATTATATCATATAATCCCCCAACAAACAATAATTTCAACTGCCTCGCTCATTTTACCCGCCACCGGGCAGCAGTACCCCGTTTTACTCATCCGGACGGCCTTTTTTGTCCGGAGCACTTATCTTCTCAGCAGCAATTCCTTTTTTATGCAGCAATTCCGGCCGGTACAGGGATGTGAGCTTTAACGCTTCATTGTATCGCCAATTCCTGATTTTTTCGTGGTTACCTGATAATAATACGTCCGGGACAGACATCCCTTCGTATTCCTGCGGGCGCGTATACTGGGGATACTCCAACAGCCCGTCGGTAAAAGATTCGTCCTCCAAAGAGGGAGGTTTCAGGACCCCCGGAAGCAGACGAACAAGAGCATCTACCAGCACCATGGCGGGTATTTCACCGCCGGTAAGAACATAATCCCCAATGGATATCGCCTCATCCGCCAAAAACAGCCGCACCCTGTCATCCACACCTTCATAGTGCCCGCAGAGAATAATTAGATGGTCAAATTTTCGCAACCCTTTCAATTTATGCTGGTTCAATAACTCTCCCTGGGGTGACATGAGAATTGTTCTGCTTAACACCGACTCCGGGGATTTATTTTTAACAGCCGATACAGCTTTAAAGAAAGGCTCCGGTTTTAAAATCATCCCCGGCCCTCCGCCGTAAGGATAATCATCAACCCTGCGGAACCTGTCATCGGAATAATCCCTCAGGTCATTAATCCTGATCTCAACCAGTTCTTTTTCCTGAGCCCTTTTGACCATGCTTTCACTGAAAACACCGCCAAACAATGCCGGAAAAGCGGTAATAATATCGATCAGCACAGCGCCACACACCCTGTTTTATTATCTTTCATTGCTTTCTAATCCAAAAGACCAGGCAAAGGATCTATAAGGATAGTCCCTTTTTCAAGGTTTATCTCTTTCACCACTGTTTTTAAAGCAGGAATAAGAATATCCTTTCTTTTACCGGCCTCTTCCCCTGCTTCCTGATTGCTAATTACATAAATGTCATTGCTGGATCTGATGATATCTTTCACATAACCCAGTTTTCTGCCCTCAACCGTAAAGGCTTTCAGACCAATAATCTGATCTAAATAATACTCCCCCGGGGGCAGCGGCACCCTCTCCGAAGAAAAAATTTTTACCAGAAGCCCATACAACTCACGGGCATCGTCCCTGCTATTGCAGCCTTCAAAATGAAACACCCATAATTTTTGATGAATATAAGCTTTTAATACTTCTTTAAAACCGCAGTAGTTTTCTCCTTCCAATTTAACTTTTTTCAGGAGGTAACAACGGTCCAAAAAATCTGAATAGGGATATACTTTTACTTCCCCTTTTATTCCAAAAGGAGAAATAACTTTTCCAATAGTCGTCATCTGCAAAGACATCGGCATTTCTTCCTATTGCACAATTTCCACCATTACCCGTTTCTTATCCTTTACGGCTGCAGCGTTAACAACTGTACGAATAGCTTTGGCTATACGACCCTGTTTTCCAATTACTTTTCCCATATCATCCGGAGCAACCCTTAGTTCCAGTATTATCGAATGTTCCCCTTCAACCTGTTTAACATCTACCTGCTCAGGATAATCCACAAGCGATTTGGCTATTAGTTCTACTAATTCTTTCATTGAGAAATCACTCCTAGCACTACAGTTATTTTTTCTGGAATCCGGCTTGAGCAAATAAAACCTTTACAGTATCAGAAGGCTGAGCCCCCAGGGATATCCACTTTTGGGCCTTTTCCATATCAACCTTAATTGTCTTTGGTTCAGTAAGGGGATTATAATAACCTATCTCCTCAATAAACCTTCCATCCCGGGGAACACGGGAATCTGCAACTACAATACGGTAAAAAGGTCTTTTCTTTGCTCCCATTCTCTTTAAACGAATACGTACTGACAAAAACAAACACCTCCCTGAGTTTTTATTATCATTTCAAAATTATTATTCCTAAATTTTTAAAAGGGAAACATTCCCCTGCGTTTGTGCTTTCCTTTCTCCAAAGCGTTTATCTGCTTCAACATTTTTTTCATCTGCTCAAATTGTTTTAAAAGCCTGTTGACATCCTGTACTGTTGTTCCGCTGCCCAGGGAAATACGCCGTCTCCTGCTACTGTTAATTATCTCCGGGTGCAGGCGTTCTTCCCTGGTCATGGATTGGATTATGGCTTCCGCCTGCACCAGTTGCTTCTCATCTAAGGAAAGCGATTTTAACTGTTTACCGGCCCTGTTTAGCCCGGGTATCATTCCCAGAAGATCTTCCAGAGGACCCATCTGTTTTATCTGTCCCAGCTGTTCCAGAAAGTCTTCCAGAGTCAGAGACTGGCTGCGCAGCTTCTTTTCTAGAATCTGTCTTTTTCCTTCGTCGACTACAGCCTCCGCTTTTTCAATTAACGAGAGCACATCACCCATACCCAATATTCTGGATGCCATCCTGTCCGGATAAAAAGGTTCAAACGCTTCAAATTTCTCACCGGTCCCGACATATTTAATCGGGCAGTTAGTCACAGCCCTGACGGAAAGCGCCGCTCCACCACGGGTGTCACCGTCCAGCTTGGTAAGGATCACTCCGGTCAACCCGAGCTGCTCGTGAAACGCCTGCGCTACATTTACAGCATCCTGTCCTGTCATTGCATCCACGACCAGCAGGATTTCCAACGGATTGGTTTTTTTCTTAATTCTGATCAATTCATCCATCAGCTCTTCATTAATATGAAGCCTGCCGGCCGTATCTAAAATAACATAATCGTTTCCTACTTTGCCCGCCTCTTTCAAAGCCTGGGTAATAATGATTACCGGATCCTCCTTACCGAGGCTGAAAACAGGAACGGCAATTTCTTTTCCGAGCACTTCCAGCTGTTTAATTGCAGCCGGACGGTAAATATCGCCTGCCACCAGCAGAGGATTATGACCGTTTTTTTTCAATAAACGGGCCAGCTTTGCAGCAGAAGTGGTTTTCCCCGAGCCCTGCAACCCTACCAGCATAACCACTCCGGGAGGATTATCAACAGGGGAGATTTTGCTCTGCGTCTCTCCCATAAGCTTAACCAGTTCGGCATGTACAATTTTAACAACCTGCTGTCCGGGTGTAAGGCTTTTTAAGACCTCTGCCCCGAGAGCCTTTTCTTTAAGCGAAGCGGCAAATTGCTTTACAACCTTATAACTTACATCTGCCTCGAGAAGTGCCAGCCGAACTTCCCGCAATGCAGAGTCAACATCTTTTTCAGTTAATTTACCTTTTCCACGCAGTTTACGAAAAGTATCCTGCAGCTTCTCCGACAGTCCGCTGAATAACAAATTTAGTACCCGTCTTTACCGGGGCTGCCTCCCTTTTCAGTTTTCAACCATGTTTCGCCGTACAATTTCCTTAATAGCATCAATATCCTCTTCCTGGAGCGGCCTGCGGGCAAGTAACTCCAACACCCTGCGCCCATCCTCCTTCCGCTGAAGGTAAGAAGCATACAGGTTGAGCTTTTTCTCCCAATTTTCCAGGGCAAGTACAGTCCTGGAAAGAATGTCATGAACAGCCTGTCTGGAAATATTTAAATGCCCGGCGACCTCTGCCAGGGTTAAGTCATCCTTATAATACATTTCCATTACGCGCTGTTGTTTCTCTGTCAACAGAGTACCGTAAAAATCAAATAGATAATTTAACCTGTTTACCTTCTCTAACATTTATACACTATATCTCCTGTAAAGTAAATACCCTTTACAATAGTACCTGTCAAAATGTCGTTCCCGCAGGCTGAAATGTTTCCTATCCCTCCTGCCACGTTAGTTAGATAGGATGGAGGGGCATTTGCAATGAAGACATTATAGCTCTATCTTTTCACTATAGCAGGGGGGCTTTAAGCAAGGAGGGCTTCCACAAACTCCGCGGCATTAAACGGCTCCAGGTCCTCCTTTCTTTCACCTACCCCCAATAGCTTTAAGGGAATACCTGTAATATCCTTCACAGCCAGGACAATACCGCCTCTGGCCGTGCCGTCGAGCTTTGTCAGGATAAGGCCGGTAATAGGCACCGCTTCCTGAAAAAGCCTGGCCTGTGCAATAGCATTTTGTCCGGTGGTTGCATCAACGACCAGCAGCGTCTCATGAGGTGCTTCCCCCAGGGATTTTTGAATAACCCTGTAAATTTTTTTCATTTCATCGAGCAAATTCGCTTTTGTATGCAGCCTCCCGGCAGTATCGCATAACAGGAGATCAACCCCCCTGGAGACCGCCGCATTAACAGCATCGAAGATAACCGCCGAAGGGTCTCCACCTTCCTGGTGTTTAATTATCCCCGCGCCAACAACGCCGGACCATTCATCAAGCTGTTCTATCGCCGCTGCACGAAAGGTATCGCCTGCAGCAAGCAAAACCCTTTTCCCTTTACTGGAGAAACGATAAGCCAGTTTAGCTATAGCGGTGGTTTTCCCTACCCCATTAACCCCTAAAATTAAATACACGGTGGGTGGAGAGGGAGCAACTGCAAGGGAAGCCTGCTGGTTGTCATCAAGCATTTCAACTAACAATTTTTTTAGCAGTTCCCGGGCAGCAGAACGTTCCCTGACCCTTTCTTTTTTAATGCGCTCCCGCAGCAACCCGATTATTTTTTCAGTTGTCTTTACACCTACATCTGCTGAAACGAGAATCTCTTCCAGTTCATCAAAAAAATCCTCATCAAGTTCATTTACCCCAAAAAGGCTTTCAAATCTGTTTTTAAAAGCCTCCCTGGTTTTCAACAAACCCTTTTTAAATTGAGCTAACATCAATATTTCACCCTGCTTTTTTATTTAAATTCAAGGTTACTACTTTGGAAACACCCTGCTCTTCCATAGTAATTCCCAACAGAACATCGGCTTCCTCCATAGTCTTTCTGCGGTGTGTAATAAGAATAAACTGGGTACCACCGGAATACTTTTTTAAATAGCGTACAAACCTCTCCAGGTTATTTTCATCAAGAGCAGAATCAATTTCATCCAGAACACAAAACGGTACCGGCCTGAACTGCAGTAAAGCAAAAAGCAAAGCTATAGCCGTTAAAGCTTTTTCACCGCCGGAAAGCAGGGAGATGCTCTGCAATTTTTTACCAGGCGGCTGTGCAATAATCTCTATCCCGGATTCCAGTACATCTTCAGGGGAAGTCAATTTTAAGAAAGCCTGGCCGCCACCGAAAAGTTTCCTGAAGATATCAAAAAAATTGTTTTCAATAGCGCTCAGTGCTTCTAGAAAACGCCTCTTTATATGCTGATCCAGCTCAGCCAAAACCCTTTTAACCCCTTTTTCCCCTTTGAGCAGATCATTTTTCTGCTCTACGAGAAAAGCAATCCTCTTTTGAAGCCGCTCGTATTCCTCAGCAACACTGGGATCGACCTCTCCCAGCGCTATTTTCTGTTCCTCCAGAAATGCTTTTTCTTTCTTTAACTGTTCCTCTGTCTCCATGCTTAGAGATTGGAGAGAAAGATCCTGCTGTGGATTTATTTTAAACTTTTCCAGCAGCTGCTCCTCAAGGTACTTACCCGCTTCTTCAGCTTTGATTATCTCCAGAGCCAGATTCTGCAGGCGTCTTTCATTTTTTTCAATTACCCGTTGCTCTTTTTGTAAATCCAGAGACAAAGATGCCCTTTCTTCTTTTAAGGAAGAAAGCTCACTTCCCAGCAGAAAAAGCAGTTCCTCATTTTTACGCACTTCTCCTTTAGCCTTTTCCAGCTCGGCCAGCGCCCCGGCTTCTTCGGTTTCGAGATGCCTCATTTCCTCTGATAACCTGCCCCGCTCTTCCGCAAGGCGTGCCAAAAGCAAATCCAGCCGCTCTTTTTCCTCGGCCTGTTTCCCCAAAGCTTCTTGCAGAGAGCTCTCCTTCTCCTGCAATGCGGAAAACCGTACTCTGATATCGACCGATTCTTTCTCCAATTTTTTAACTTGCTCTTCATCAACACGCACTATACTGCTCATCTTTTCCAGGTCATTTATAATTATTGAGCATGCTTCTTCAAGTAATTGCAGCTCCTTTTCCTTTTGAAGAATCTGCCGCTGCAGGTTATCATGCTTATTCTTAAGCTTTACTTTCTCCTCTTCAAGGCGTTTTGCCTCGTGTTCAGCTCTTAATATCCCGGCAGCGGTTTTCTCCAGCTCGCTATGAAGCCTGGTTTTTTCTTTTTCTGCTTTTCTGCCCTGTAAATCCAGCTCTATTAAATCGTTCTCTAGACCCCGCATATGGTTTAAAAGCCCCTCAATGTCCTTTTCGAGGCCTTTTTGCTGATTTCTTATCTTTAAAATATCGCCTTCCAAGGTGTTCAACTCCCCCTTGCGCCCTAAAAAACCGGTGCGCTCCTGGGAATGGTAGCCCCCGGAGATGGCGCCCCCCGGTGTAATTACTTCCCCGTCCAGGGTTACCATGCTCCAGCCCGCCCTGTTACTGCGGGCAAGCTTAAGCCCCGCTTCAAGGTTTTTTAACACCAGAACACGCCCAAGGAGATTATCAATCGCTTTCTTATACTGCTGATGCACGCTTACAAGCTGCGAAGCCACTCCCAAAAAATCCTCTCCAAGAGCGAAAGGAAGCTCTCTTTTCCCCGGCGTTTTTAAAAGATTTAAAGGCAAAAAAGTTGCCTTCCCCGCCCTGTTTTTCTTTAGATACTCTATCGCCCTGCGCGCTGTTTCATCATCCCGGGTAACGATAAATTGTATTTTTGCTCCCAGCGCTGCCTCCAGCGCTTTTTCCAGCCCATGCGGAACATTAATGAGATCTGCAACAGGGCCGTAAATACCCTGCAGCAAAGGGTTATGGGCCGATGCTTTCATTATCGCTCTCACTCCGCCGGCATAAAAGTCAAAACTGTCCTGGCTTTCCTTCAGGTACTTTATGCGGGCTTCCTTTTTTTCCAGCTCTTTTTGCAAACCATCCAGGCTTGACTTTCGGGCTTTTGCCCTTTCTTCAAATTCTATAAAATGCTGCTTCAATAACCTGTGCTTTTCTTCCCTGTCTTCCTGCTCTAATTCATACCTTTGTAAAAAACCTCTTATTTTATTTTGAACCGTTTGTAGCTTCTCTATTTCCTCTGTTACTTCTTTTATACCTGCATCCAGCTCATCTATTCTTTCGTTAAGCTCATTGCAACGCAATCTATCAGCTTCAAGGGATTGGCCCAGAGACACTTTTTTCAAATCGCTCTCCGTTTTCTTTTGACGCAGTGCTTCAAGGTTTGAGACATTTCTCCCCGCCTGCAATTTCGTTAACCTGTCTTTTATCTCCGCAGCCTTTTTCCCCAGCTCTTCCTGCTCAAGCAGAACGCTTTTCAATTCGGTTTCATTTTTTTTCCTTGTTTCCTCCAAACCCGAAATTCTTTCGTCAATTTCCCGGCAGGAATCCTCTTTGATCTTAATTTTTTCTTTCATATATTTACCCTGCTGCTGGAACAGGTTTAGTTTATTTTCCAGGTTTTCCTTTTTCCCCTTAGATCTATTGTAACAGCTTTGCAGCTTTTCTTTTTCCTCGTTTTTTATGCTTTCTTTAACTGCAATTTTTTGACACCTTTCTTCGAGCGCCAGCAGGGCATTTTTTTTCTCTAAAAGTTTACCCTCAATTTTTTGTCTCTCATCTTGCAATCTCTTTAAGATGTTTTTATTATCCCACCAGCGTTTGCCTGCAATTTTCCGTTCGACATTCTGCAATTTAATTAAAATTTCCCTGTATCTGCCTGCAAGTGCTGCAGCTTCTGAGAGGCTTTCCTCCTGATTTTTTAGTTCCGCCAGCAGATCTTCAACTCTTAAAAGATTCTGCTCCATCTCATCCAACCTTGCCCTGGACTCTTTCCTTTTTTGCTTATATCTATGGATTTTTGCAGCCTCCTCAAAAAGCTCCCGGTGTTCTTCAGGTCTGGCGTTAATCATCTGTTCGATCCTGCCCTGTCCAATCAACGAATAGGTCTCCGTTCCGATACCGGTATCCAAAAATAGCTCGGTAATATCTTTAAGCCTGCATTGGGTTTTATTTAAAAAGTATTCGCCTTCCCCTGAACGAAAAACCCGCCTGGTCAGCGCTATCTCTTGGTAATCAACGGGTAAAAACCTGTCCGCCCTGTCAAATACTAAAGATACCTCCGCATAATTTAGCGGTTTGCGTCCGGAAGTACCGTTAAAGATTAAATCATCCATTTTCGCCCCGCGCATGATCCTGACGCTTTGTTCTCCCAGAGCCCAGCGGATGGCGTCTACCAGATTGCTCTTGCCGCATCCGTTTGGGCCGACAACAGCGGTGATGCCGGGGGCAAAACTTAGCCCGGTTTTCTCGGCAAATGATTTAAAACCTGTAATTTCCAGGGACTTTAGATACATACAACCACTCCAAAAGATTGCTATTTTCTTTCAAGGAACTCATAGGCACATTTTGCCGCTGATTGTTCCGCTTCTTTTTTACTCTTTCCCCTGCCGTAGCCAATTTTTTTATTATCCACCTTTACCAGGGCTTCAAATGTTTTATTATGAGGAGGGCCGTATTCCGCAGTAATTTGATATTCAGGAAGTATTCCCTGCCCGGACTGACATCTTTCCTGCAACATTGTCTTGTAGTCCAATAAGGGGATTTCTCCCTGTTCAACGGCATCTAAAAAGGGTTTAAAAAGTTCCAGCACCCAAACCTTTGTCTCATCATAGCCTACATCCATAAAAAGGGCACCGATCAGTGCCTCCAAGGCATCGGCAAGCAGGGATGGCTTTCCTGAGCCGCCGCTCAGGAACTCGCCTTTTCCGAATTTTATGTATGAACCCAGTTCCATGCCCTGTGCAATTTGAAACAGTGTTTTTTCATTGACTATATTATGGCGCATTAAAGTTAACTTTCCTTCAGGGTAACCGGGGAAAACTTTAAAAAAATATTCTGAAATTACAAGTTCCAGCACCGCATCCCCCAGAAATTCCAATCTTTCATTACTTCTCAGATTTGCAGACTCGTAAGCGTAGGACGAGTGCGTAAGCGCTTCCTCATAAAGTGCTAACTTCTTAACCGGCCAGCGGAGCTTACCTAATAATTCAACCACATTTTTATAGGAAGCCGTTAGTTTTCCCTCCCTTCCGGAATATATTTTTTTAAAGCAAGACAGGCATTTGTTCCTCCAAAGCCGAAAGAATTGGAGATCGCTACATTAATATTCCGAAGACAGGGTTTATTGGGTACATAGAAGAGATCGCAATCGGGATCTTCGTTTTCATAATTTATGGTTGGAGGGATAATACCGTAATGCATACTCAATACTGTTGCGACCATCTCAACACCTCCGGCAGCACCCAGCAAATGTCCGATCATGGATTTTGTTGAGCTCACAGCTATTTTATAAGCATGCTCACCGAAAAGCCTTTTTATCGCATACGTTTCAATTTTATCATTATATACGGTAGAAGTGCCGTGAGCGTTAATGTAATCAACATCCCCAGGAGAAAGGCCGGCATCATTTAAAGCCCTCTGCATGCAAAGAAACGCACCCTGCCCTTCCGGATCGGGTGAAGTGAAGTGATAGCCGTCTCCAGACATTCCGTAACCGATGATCTCCGCGTAGATATTAGCCCTTCTCTTTAGCGCATATTCCTCTCTCTCCAATATCAAAACTCCTGCTCCTTCCCCCATAACAAAACCGTCGCGTTTTAAATCAAAAGGCTTTGAAGCTTTTTCAGGTTGATCATTACATGTAGTCATGGCACGGGCTGCACAGAATCCGGCAAAGGCGATTGAAGTAACCGGGGCCTCGGCTCCCCCTGCAATCATTACGTCTGCGTCTCCTCTTTGCAGAATCCTGAAGGCTTCACCGATGGCATTGGTCCCGCTGGCACAGGCAGTTACAGTTGTTGAGTTGGGACCGTTAATCCCATATACTATGGAAATATAGCCGGAAGCCATATTAGCAATGAGCATGGGCACCAAAAAGGGGCTTACCCGGCGGGGCCCTTTATCCAGAAGAATTTTATATTGTGTTTCTATCGTATCCAGGCCGCCGATCCCCGATCCGATAATGACGCCTACTCTTTCCTTGTCCGTTTTTTCCAGATCTAGCGCCGCATCTTCCAGGGCCATACTGGCTGCAGCCTGGGCAAAGTGGGTAAAACGATCTGTTTTTTTTATATCCCTTTTTTCCATATAACGCTGCGGATCAAAATCTTGAACAACCGCGGCAATATATGTGGAATAATCACGAAAATGGTCAATGACAGTAACGCCGCTCTTACCCTTCTTCAGGTTTTCCCAAAATTCTTCTTTACTGGTGCCGATAGGTGTAACTGCCCCGATTCCTGTCACAACCACCTTATTTTCCACAAACTTCACCTCGCTAAGGCACATCTATATGATCTGGAAGCCCTGCAAAAAGCAGGGCTTCAAATATATTCACTAAGAAAGATGCTTTTCTATGTAACCGACAACATCACCGACCGTTTGAATTTTCTCCACCTCTTCGTCGGCAATTTCCAGATCAAACTCTTCCTCCAGCGCCATAACAAGTTCCACAACATCCAGAGAATCGGCATCAATATCTTCAAAGGTAGTATCCAGAGTAATCTGGTCTTCATCTATATCAAGCTGTTCGGAAATCAGTGCTTTAACCTTTGCAAAAATATCCACCTTCCAATTCACCTCCCTCCGGGCAAGCATAATACTATCCAAGGAATTATAGCATGAGACCCCCGTCAACCAGGATTACGGAACCAGTTGTATAATTTGCATTTTGAGCCAAAAATAAAACTGCCTCCGCCACCTCTTCAGGTTTTCCAAACCTCTCCAGAGATATCCTGGGAAGAATCATTTCTTTTAATTGATCCGGCAGATCTTCAGTCATATCCGTTTCGATAAAGCCCGGCGCAACAGCGTTTACCGTTATCCCCCTTTTCCCAAGTTCCTTTGCCAGTGACTTGGTAAAGGCAATAACTCCTGCTTTAGCTGCTGCATAATTAGTTTGCCCGCTGTTTCCAACCATGCCGGCAACAGAAGCGATATTTATTATTTTACCTCCTCTTTTTTGTTTTAGGAGCGGTCTTAAGACAGCCTTACAGCAATTAAATACTCCTTTCAGGTTGATATCCAGGACCACATCCCAGTCTTCCTCTTTCATTAACGCCAGGATATTATCCCTGCGTATACCGGCATTATTAATTAGTATATCAATTCTTCCAAAATGATCAAGAGTAGCTTTAACCATTTTTTCACATTCCGGCAGGTGTCTTACATCCGCACGGTAAACCATTCCTTTCCCACCGGACTCTTCAACTTCTCCTAAAGTATCCCTTGCTGCATCTTCATTTTCCTGATAATTAATCACCACAGCTGCACCCGCCCGGGCGAGGGCAAGAACAATCGCTTTTCCTATTCCTCTTGATCCTCCTGTTACTATAGCTACCTTTTCCTTCAAAGTCAAGGTTGCACCTCCTGCAGGAGTGTTATAAGCCTTGCCAGGGTTAGTTTATCCTCCACATGGATGGCACGGGCTTCATTAGATATTTTTTTCATAAACCCTGTCAGAACACGCCCGGGGCCGATTTCTATAAAAATATCGTACCCATCTTTCAAGAGAAGCCTCATTGAGTTTTCCCAATAAACAGGGCTGTAAACCTGTACCACAAGCGATCTCTTGATTTCTTCCGGATCCCACAGGTAATTGGCAGATACGTTTGATACAAAGGGAACACAGGGCTTAAAAAAAGGCACATTTTCAAGTAAAGCCGACATCTTGTCTTTTATGGAATAGAGCAATCTACAGTGAAAAGGTACGCTGACTGAAAGCACTACCGCCCTGGCCTTTTTCTCCTTTGCCAGCCTGCATACTTCTTCAACAGCCTGCATATGGCCTGCAATAACAATCTGACCTGGACAGTTATAATTTGCCGGCTCAACATGCCCTAAAGTCATGCTTTGCTCACACATTATTCTTACTTCCTCGGGAGTCAGCCCGAGGATTGCAGCCATTCCCCCTTCTCCCAAAGGGACGGCTTCCTGCATATACTGTGATCTTTTTTGAACGATCAATAGCGCATCCGAAAAACTGATTACACCTGCACATACCAGTGCGCTGTATTCTCCCAGGCTTAAACCTGCCAGTCCTTCTGGATTAATACCTTCTTCCCTTAATACTTTTAAAATAGCAATACTTGTCGTTAAAACAGCCGGTTGGGTTATCTCGGTTTTTTTTAAATCTTTTTTTTCTCCCTGGAAGATAATGTTGCTTAATTTATATCCCAGTATATCATCGGCTTCCTCAAAAACAGCTCTGGAAGCAGGAAAATTCTCCGCCATTTCTTTACCCATGCCCACGTACTGTGCACCCTGACCGGGGAAAAGAAAAGCACATTTACCCATATTTTACCTCCTCTGCTACCATTTTAATAGAGCAGCACCCCAGGTCAGACCTGCGCCAAACGATACCATAGCTATTAAATCACCCGTTTTTATTTTCCCTTCTTCTAGCGCTTCGTCCAAAACAACGGGAATAGATGCTGAAGACATATTTCCGTAACGCTGGATATTCACCAGAACCTGTTCGGGTTTTAACCGCAACCTTTTAGATGCCGCCTTGATAATACGCACATTTGCCTGATGCGGTATTAAAAAGTCAAGGTCTTCAGGTTTCTTGTCACAAAGGTCCAGTATTTTTTTTGTTGAATCTACCATGACCGTCACCGCAAACTTAAAAATTTCAGGACCGTTCATTTTTACATAATGCATTCTTTCCTCAACAGTCCTGAATGTGGCAGGAGCTCTGCTCCCGCCGGCAGGAACATATAACAAACCTGCCTTACTGCCGTCTGAAAACAATTTGCTCACAAGCAACCCGCGATCCCTTTCCACTTCCCTTATCACTACAGCTCCCGCACCGTCGCCGAAAAGCACACATGTATTGCGATCCTGCCAATCGATAACCGGGGAAAGGGTATCAGCCCCAACCAGGAGGATATTTTTCATCGCTCCGGTTTTAATAAACTGTTCCGCGACGCATAAACCGTATAGAAACCCTGTACAACCTGCAGCAAGATCAAATGCCGCCGCATTAAAGGCATTAAGTTCGGACTGGATTAAACATGCCGTTGAAGGAAAGATCATATCCGGCGTTACGGTTGCCACAAGAATCAAATCAATATCCCGGGGTTTCAAACAGGCCCTTTCCAGGGCTATTTTGGCAGCGGTCAGCGACAGCCCGGAGTTTGTCTCACCGGGGCTAAGTATACGCCTTTCCTCAATCCCCGTCCTTTCCCGGATCCATTTATCGCTGGTTTCAACTAGATGTTCAAGATCAAAATTTGTTAAGCGTCCGACAGGCAAGGCCTTTCCCGTTGATACAATCCCGACAGCCTTTTCGGATTGCATGCCATGCCCCCTTTCAACTAAGGATTTTGTCAAGTGCTTCTTCAATTTTTTTATTAGCGCCGTTATGCACAAATGGATAAACCTGTTTTACTAAAGCCTGTGCTATTGCCTTTTCCCTGGAGGAACCGTGACACTTGAAGCAAACACCTTTCAGACCCAGCAGCAGGCTACCTCCATACTCAGATTCATCCAAACTGGAACTAATTCTTTTGAAAATCGGCTTAAACAGGGGAGAAACAAGGCGAGTCTTAAAATCATTTTTTATCTCTTTGCGCAGATAACCAAAAACATCCCTGGCAAACCCCTCAATGGTTTTTAATAATACATTTCCTACAAAACCATCGCACACCAGGACATCGGCTGCACAATTAAAAATCTCTTTTGCTTCGACATTACCGATAAAATCAGCAACATTTGCTTTAATCAAACGATATGCATTTTTAACTTGCATGTTGCCCTTGCTTTCTTCCGTGCCGATATTTAAGAGGGCAACTGTGGGATTTTTCTTCCCCAGTACTTCCTGAGAATAAATCCTGCCCATTAAGGCATAATGCAATAGGTGTTCGGGTTTGGCGTCCATATTTGCTCCAATGTCCAGTACCACCGTATCCGGACCTTCAAATGCGGGGATCACCGTCATTAGTGCCGGACGTTTGATTCCGCTTAACCGCTCCAGAAAAAGCAATCCCCCGGCCATCAGCGCGCCGGTATTTCCTGCGCTCATTACCGCATCAGCCTCACCGTTACGGACCAGTTGCATGGCCGTAACCATCGAAGATTTCTTCTTGGAGCGTATAGCCAGGCCGGGATCTTCATGATTGCCGATAACCTCTTCAGTATTTATAATTTCAATACGGGAAGAGTCAATTTCCTGATCTACACTTTTTTGTATTGCCTCCGATGAACCAACCAGAAAAATTTTTAGATCATCGGTTCTCTTTACAGCGGAGATAACACCCTTTACTATCTCGGAAGGTGCATAATCACCCCCCATAGCATCGACTGCTACACGCAACACAGATCCCATCTCCTAAATACAAAAAATATTCGTTAAAATAAAAGAAACCCCGGATTAAACCCTGAAGAGGCTTAAGCCAGGTAATAGTCGCTCTTGTTGCTATTTTACAACCTCTTTGCCCTTGTAATATCCACAATTTGGACAAATTCTATGCGCCATCTTAACCTCGTGGCACTGAGGACATACAGAAAAACCCGGAAGAACCAGTTTCCAGTTGGCTCTGCGCTTATTTCTTCTTGTTTTAGAAGTTCTTCGCTTAGGTACTGCCAAAAAAAGCACCTCCTTTGCTCAACTCTCGATTAATTAATGCTTATGCTCCAGACAATCTTTGGCGGCATTTATTGATCCTGATCTATTGACTCTTGGCTATCAACCTGAATAATTTTTCGGCCAATCAATTTTTTTCCTTGAGCTTCAGTAAAAGCTCCCAGCGGGGATCAAGGTTTTCCTCCAGACAACTGCACTGCCGGTAATTTAAGTTTACCCCGCAAACAGGACAAAGGCCTTTACACTGGCTGCGGCAGAGGATTTTTAAAGGCTGAGACATAAGAAACGACTGCCGGAAATACTCATTAAGATCAAGCGTATCTCCCCTAAAAACAAACAAATCCCCTTCCTCCGAAACGTTCCCGCTATCCCGTTCTGAAGGTTCGCTTATTAAGCTCAGCTGCTTGAATTCTTCATAAAAGCTTTCCTTGATTTGATAATTGCACTTTTCCAGACAGCGGCTGCATTCACCTTGCATCTCTGCCTCCCAGTGTCCTTTGATTAAGATCATTTTTGCAACATAAGCGGCCTGGAGGTTGATTTTCAACGCCGGCCCTTCTTCATTGCCGCCAATACTCAGTACCAAAGTACTGTTATAGGTAATAAATTTTCCCTCTTCCTTCCTGAGATCGGGGACATGCAGCTTCATAATTTGGGTTTCACCTCTTAAAAACTAAGCCTAATTATATATGAGTCCAAACTTTTTTGTCAAGAATTGGTGGGGTTTTAAATTTGATGCACAACGGCTAATACGTAACCCCGTCCACTCCTTCAATCTTTTTATCGCTAAAGGCAATGATAATGCGGTTGGGAACACATACAATACTCTGGTAATTACGGCTGATCCATCCGGTATGAGAACAAATGCCGCGAGGGCACAGTTCTTCATCCAGGGGAAGCATACGAACTTTGCCGCCGCTTATCTCAATGGTGGCGGTATGTTCCCTATGATCACCAAAGGGGAAAGATACCCTCTGCTGCGTGCTGTCATTTATTGAAAGCTCCATCACCAGCTTGTTATCAACATGAACTGTTATATACTTTTGTTTCATTTCAGCACCAAGACTGAAATTAAAAATAAATCCTACAGCGCTAAAAGCTAAAATAATAGCAATGAATAGTTTATCATAAAAAGTAATTTTCACAAAACCACACCTTTATTTAATACACGCTTTACATACTATAAATAATTCTGCTGTCTCAAACAATTATAGCTTAATAAAATACATAAAAGCAAGAGAAAAGAAGAAAGAAACAAAAAAGCAGGCAAATACCCCCGTGAACTGTTTTGCAGCTGTGGCATGAGCCAGAACAAAAAGTAAATCTTCACTGCCGGCTTAAGGCATTCTAAGAAGGGGTTTCACCTTTCGCAAGTGTAAGCTTGTTTGTATTGCTGCCGACAGCGATAAGCTTTTTCTCACAATAGATAAATGCCTGTCCAAAAGCCATGAGGCCTTTTCTGTGTATGATCTCCCCTTCTGCTACAACTGTACCGCTGGTTACCGGGTTAAGATAGTTTACCTTCAACTCCAATGTCGCTATCCCCTTTATTTCTTTTTGGCTCAACAAGGCGCAGCCCAGAACAGCGTCCACCAGTGATGAAATTACCCCTCCATGAAGAGTACCCATTGGATTTACCAGATCTTTTCTATACTGCAGGCTCAACCTGGCCCGCGGGTATTTTACTTCTTCAAGCTTTACACCAATCAACTCCAGATAAGGTGATAGAGTAATTTGCTTTTTAGTGTTCATTTTTCTTTTTTACTCCTACTTTTTTTACTTATTTGGTATTTCTCTTTAGCCAGATTATATAACACTGTAAAAAAAACAAAAGTTACTTTTTCCATGAACAGCAGGACATACAATCTAACGATTATGGTAAAAATTAAAATACATCAACAGGATAGTATTAAGTAAAAAATCATCAGCTATTGCAAAAGGAGAAGACAATGCCCCTGCCCCTGGCTTTGAAGGCCTTTTTAGCAGCAGTTCCTATACTCGTAACCATTTATCTGATGACCGTCCGGGCCTTGTCTGCCCAAAAAGCTATGCCCATTGCCTGGTTCGTTTCAGCTTTCATCGCTCTGGTCTTTTGGAAAATGAATCCGGTAAGAATTCTGGCCGCCACTGCAGAAGGAACAATGCTGGCAATAAATATATTAACTATAGTGTTTGGAGCCATCCTTGTTCTAAACACCTTAAAAGCAGGCGGCGGTCTCGCCGCCATAAACGGCGGCTTTTACGGTATAACCACTGATCGCCGCATACAGGTGATCATAATTGGATGGCTGTTCAGTTCATTTATTGAAGGTGCAGCCGGTTTCGGCACTCCCGCAGCCCTGGCTGCACCCCTGCTGGTGGGGCTGGGGTTCCCCCCTCTGTGCGCAGTGATGATTGCCCTGATTTGCAATAGCACCGCTGTAACCTTTGGCGCTGTTGGAACACCAATAAATGTAGGTATAGGAGCATCGATCGCCGGTGTTATCCCCGGGGATACATCGATGATATTTTTCCTAAAAGAAGTGGGCATCTGGTCAGGGATCTTTCATATCCTAATAGGAACATTTATTCCCCTATTATCCATTATGATGATGACCCGTTTCTTCGGTGAAAAAAGGACGCTGCGGGAAGGCCTGGAGGTCTGGCCGCTGGCACTTATTGGCGGCCTTTCGTTCACTTTACCGGCAATGATTGTAAGCTATGTCTTCGGACCGGAACTCCCTTCAGTTGTTGGAGGTTTAATCGGCCTGGCAATCATCATTTTAATTGTATTAAAAAAAATTCTGGTTCCCCCGAATGCCTGGGACTTTCCTCCGGAAGACCATTGGGAAAAAGGCTGGGGCGAAAAAACCCGGCTAAAAGAAAAAGAAACAAGCAAACTGTCACTTTTTTCAGCATGGACACCTTATATAATTATCGCTCTTTTACTGATAATCACCCGCCTTCCGCACCTTGGTCTCCAGGAATTGCTTACCGGTATTGAATTTACATGGAGCAACATACTCGGTCAGGAAAATGTTCAATACAGTGTGCAACCTTTTTATCTTCCCGGGATCATTCCATTCACCCTTGTCGCCCTGCTCACATTCTTTTTACATAAAATAAGCTTTGTAGAAGTGAAAAATGTTTTCAGGCTAACCTTTGCACAGCTTTCCCCGGCAACCATTGCTCTTATTTTTGCCGTGAGTATGGTCAGGATTTTTGTACATTCGGATATAAACCAGGCCGGAATTGAAAGCATGCTGATGTCCATGTCCGCTTTTTCTGCTATTATATTTCAAGAGGCATGGCCCGCTGCAGCTCCTTTTTTAGGAATGCTGGGGGCATTTATTTCCGGCAGCAATACCGTCTCCAATATTCTCTTTGGTGGATTTCAATATCAGCTGGCGGAAAGCCTGAATATTTCACATACAATAACACTTGCCCTTCAAGCTGTCGGTGGAGCAATAGGGAACATGATCGCGGTCCATAATGTTGTAGCCGCTTGTGCTGTGGTAGGAATTCTCGGTGCCGAAGGAAAAATCATTAAGAGAAACCTCATCCCGGGGCTTCTATATGCCGCATCAACAGGGTTAATCGGGCTGGTGATCATCTACATTTTAAACCCTTAAAACATTCCTGAAATATCGGCTTGCTAAGAATCCCATGCAGCCGTAATCTTCTGCAGGCTTTTTATAAAGACCTCGTAATCTTTTTTGCCGAAAAGGACAAAGCGGACGGTTTCCGGGAGGTCGTTATCCTGCATAAACTTTATTACAGTACGCAATGAAATGTCAGCGGCTTCTTCGAGGGGATAACCGAAGATACCTGTACTGATAGCTGGAAATGACACACTTCTAATCCCATGCTTTTTTGCCAGATTAAGGCTGTTTAGATAACAATTTTCAAGGTCCCTTGCATTTTGAGGCGTATTATTATATACAGGGCCCACGGTATGTATAACATATTTGGCTTTGAGCCTGTAACCGCCCGAAATCTTCGCCTCTCCTGTTTCACATCCGCCCAGCTTTTTGCATTCTTCCCATAACTCCGGCCCCGCTGCGCGGTGAATAGCCCCCGCTACACCGCCGCCGGGGGCCAGTCTTTTATTGGCGGCGTTAACAATCGCCTCTGTGTCCTGCCCTGTTATATCACCCATGACAATCTGCAATCTGGTTTTACCCTCATTAAAAAATACTTCTTCCTTCATGGACTGTCATCCTCCCCTTTACTGGAATTTAATCATCAGCCACTGATTGTTCTCTTTCCCCGTTTTTATTAAAACATAAGCCCCCCGGATAAGCTCGCCAAGCAATACAACCTTGATTTTCCGCGAAGTCTTTTCAAGCAAAGCATACCTGCCCCTATCCCAGATAATAACCTTCCCTGCACCGTAATTACCTTCAGGAATAATCCCCTGAAAATTTAAGTACTCCAGAGGATGATCTTCAACTTCCACCGCCAGCCTGCGCTCCCCGTTTTCACGCGGAAGACCTTTGGGTAATGCCCAGCTTTTTAATACACTGTCCATCTCCAGGCGAAAATCCCAGTGAAGCCTGCGGGCATGATGTTCCTGGACAACAAAACGGCCGCCTTCCTCTACTTCGGCCTCCCCTGCAATGCCCGGCGCGGGTTCAGGAGTATGTAAGAAGTTCCTTTTCCCGGTATATTCCTTTAATTTTTTCATGCAAGTACTCCAACAATTTTGTTTTACCACAAAAGGTCACTGTTCAATTATTTAAATTTGAGTTAAAATATTTTTTAAAGAAAGGTGGTCAAAGGTATGATTTTCAGAAAAGCAAAAATGTCTGATGTTGAACAGATGGCCTCGTTAATTAATTCATATGCTGATCAGGGGCTGATGCTTCACCGCACCCTTCCCTCATTATACCAAAAAATCAGGGATTATACTCTGATTGAAAAAAATAACGCGATTATCGGAGTGGGTGGATTGCACATATTATGGAAGGATCTGTCGGAAATTCGCTCGCTGGCAATCGCTCCCCAGTATATTCATAACGGCCTTGGCCAGGCACTTGTGGATATTCTCCTCCAGGAAAGCAGAGATCTCGGCATAGAAAAAGTGTTTACCTTAACTTATCAGCCGGCCTTTTTTGAAAAAAGCGGGTTTACCCGTATAGAAAAAGACCAATTACCGCAGAAGGTCTGGACAGAATGCATAAATTGCCCTAAATTCCCCAACTGTGACGAAATAGCGCTCATCAAAGTCATCCAATGAGCGCTAATAGATTCGCTTATATTGCCTGTACGTTCTCTCCACCTTTAAGATAAAATGGTACGTTTCAGGAAAAGGTATATCCTTAAGCCTTTCCCGGGTACCATCCCAGACTCCTTCCCGCAGCCAGCGGCTGACATGCCCCCTGCCGCCGTTATACGCTGCCAGGGCGGCATATAAGTTGCCGTCGAATTGATTAAAAAGCTCTGCCAGATACCATGTGCCGATAGCGATATTGACATGGGGATCAAGAAGTTGCTCTTGTGAAAAGGATTCCAATTTCATCTGTTCTGCAGCCCAGAATCCCGTTTCCGGCATTACCTGCATTAACCCTAACGCCCCTTTGGGTGATTTTGCATCTACATTAAAGCTGCTCTCCACCCTAACAACAGCCGCTATCAGCAAAGGTTCAATTTTATTTTTTTGCGCCTCGCCAATAATAATTTCACGATAGGGAAATGGATAATAAAACCTTGCCAGATAATCAGACTGTGTAATAAAGAGATATACAACCAGGATAAAGAGGAGTAAGTACAAACACCTGTGGATTCTCTCACTTTGAAACAGGGACAGCACCTCTTATCAGCAAATTGCCCGTAACTTTTCCCACAATAAATCCACCTTTTCTTTTAACAAATCCTTTGTCCCGTTATTGCAAATAACAAAATCAGCCTTTTCAATTTTTTTCTCTATTTCCAGCTGGGAACGTATGCGCCGAATCGCCTCTTCCCGGGATAGTCCATCCCTTGCCGATAATCTTTGTATCTGAACCTCTTCCGATGAGGCCACCACAACAATATAATCAACTCTTTTATCGTATCCGGTTTCAAACAAAAGCGGAATATCCCAGACCAGAAGCCTGCCGGGCAGCTCTTTCTCCAGCTCGCTGCTTCTCTGATAAAAAAGCTCCAACACCCGGGGGTGGATGATGCTGTTCAATTTTGCGAGGGATTTTTCATCCTTAAACACTATGGAAGCAATTTTTTTACGGTCTAAAGAACCGTCTTCCCCGGCAACAGTATCCCCCAGCCATTGAATAATCTCCTTCCAGGCTTGTTCCCCCGGTTCCACGGCCTCTCTGGCAAGCTGGTCCGCGTCAATCACCAAGGCCCCTTTTTGAACCAGCATCCCGGCAACCGTGGATTTACCGCATGCTATTCCGCCCGTCAAACCTATTACATTCATATTCCCACCTTCCTCAAAGGGGCTGGCATACAGGGCAATAATAAGTACCGCGGCCGGCAACCACCTTGCGCCGGATTGCGCCGCCGCACCGCAAACAATTAGAACCTTCCCTGCGGTAAACCTTTAGCCTTTTCTGAAATTCCCCCTCCTGCCCCCAGATATCCCTGTAGTCGGAGATACTGGTACCCCGGCAGTTGATTCCTTCCTTTAATGTGCTCAATAAGGATTCAAAAAGGCGGTTAATCTCCTTTAACGACAGGCTACCAACCTTTCTTCCGGGATTTATCCCCGCCCTGAAAAGGGTTTCATCGGTATAGATATTCCCCATGCCCGCAATATATTTCTGATCCAGCAAGAATGACTTAATCATTCTTCCCGGGTTTTTTTTGAGCATTTCCGAAAACGAATTCAGTGTAAAATTTTCTGCCAGGGGATCAAGACCCAGCAAGCAGGGCTTTGATTTATAGAGCATCTGCTTTGCATAGAGTCGAAAAGTGCCGAATTTACGGACATCCTGATAATGCAGTTCGTCCCCGCTCTCAAAATAAAAGACGGCCCCGGTATATTTCTGCGGATCCACAGGGCCGGGATAATAATGCAACCGGCCGGTCATGCGTAGATGAACCTCTAAAATTATATCATTGCTTAAAAAAAAGAGTATATACTTTCCCTTTCTCTTAATATCACGGATTACTTCCCCCCGGATTTCTTTTTCAAATGCTTCAGGGCTTATACCCTGAAGCATATTATAAAAGGCAAAAGAAACACCGGTAAATTTTTTCCCATTGAGGTATTCTTTTAAATCTCTGACTATACATTCAACTTCCGGCAACTCCGGCACTGTTAACTAGCCCCTTGCAATAGGTTCTAAATGATACCAGTCACGTCCAACCCTCAAATCCACTTTCAGCGGCACGGAAAGAGGAAAAACACTCTCCATCAAGCTTTTCACCTTTGCCGATACTTCATCCAATTCGCGGCGCGGGATATCGAAGATCAATTCGTCATGGACCTGAAGAAGCATAGCCGCCTGAAAGCCTCCTTCCTCCAGAAAGCGATCGATCGAGATCATCGCAGCCTTGATAATATCCGCCGCAGAACCCTGTATGGGAGTGTTGCGGGCCATGCGCTCAGCAAAACTCCTGCGCGAATGATTACGGTGATTTATATCCCTCAGATAACGCCTTCTGTTCATTACTGTAGTAACGTATCCCTTTTCCCTGGCCTCACTAATACATTCCTCGGCATATTTTTTAACACCTGGATAGCGTTCAAAATAACTCTTTATATATTCTCTCGCTTCAGCCCTGGAAATATGAAGGCCCTGGGAGAGACCGTAGTCGCTAATACCGTAAATAATCCCAAAGTTTACCGCCTTTGCCCTGCTGCGCATTATAGAGGTAACCTCTGCAAGAGGTACATTGAATACCTCAGCGGCAGTTCTGGTATGGATATCCTGGTCCTTTCGAAAGGCATCAAGTAAACCGGCATCCTGAGAGAGATGGGCCATAATACGCAGCTCAATCTGCGAATAATCAGCCGCTAACAGTAAGTTGCCGGCATTAGAAGGGATAAAAGCATTGCGCAGGCGCCTCCCCTCCTCAATTCGAACAGGGATGTTCTGTAAATTAGGATCCTTACTGCTCAATCTGCCGGTTGCCGTAACGGTCTGGTTGAATGTAGTATGGATTTTCCCCGAGGGGCTGATAAGAGGCCTTAACCCCTCCAGATAAGTCGTCTTTAATTTGGATAACATGCGGTATTCCAATATTTTTTCAACCACTGGATGGTGAACGGAAAGCTCCTGCAAAACCCGGGCATCAGTTGAATACCCCGTTTTAATGCGGCGAATCACCGGCAGTTTCAAATGTTCAAAAAGAACGTTGCTCAACTGTTTCGGTGAATTTAGATTAAACTCTATTCCGGCCAGCTCCATAATCTCTTTTTCAAGTTCAACCATACCCTTTTCAGCCCCGGCGGCAAGCTCTTCCAGCACGTCCTTCCTTACGTCAATTCCCCTTAACTCCATTTTTGCCAGGACGCGAACCAGTGGAAGCTCCAGTTCAAAGTAAAGATCTTTTAATTTCCTGGCTTCCAACCCCGCTATAAGGGTCTCCTTCAGGCCAATAAGTTTAAGGGTGCAAAGGGTTAAAAAATGAAGCCTTTCTTTTCTTGCCTGCTCTTCTCCCACTCCTTTTTCCGGCTCGGGCAGTGGAAGACCCTCATATTCTTCATACAAAAGGGAAAGAGGGTAAGCAGGCCGCTCGGGTTCAAGCAGATAAGCGGCAAGCAAGGTATCAAAAAAAGCACACTTAAGATTAATACCATTTTTCATAAGGTATTTCATCAGCGGTTTTAAATCGTGGACCAACAGAAGCTGTTCGGGATTTTCAAAAACCGGCTTGAGTAAATCTAAAACCTCTCCCGGGGTTATCTTTTCTTGCTCGTTCAGTGGGATATAATAGACCTCTTTTCCCTCCGCGGCACAGAACAGACCTGAAAAAAAAGAACCGTTTTCACGTGGGGGCAGAGTATCCGGAAGAAGAGTTACCGTATGGACTTCTTTTAATTTTTTGATCAGCTGCAGCAAATCCTCCACATTATTGATCCAAAACAGTCCAAAACCGCTATCTGCATTTAAACCTGCCGCCTCATGTCCGGCTGCATTATCCGGCCGCTGTTTTTCCCCAGAAGGCTGAGCAGAATCCCCGTTTCCTTTTTCATCCCAGAGCGCAGCCTGTTGAAAACGGCCCTCTTCATCATCATTAGCGTTTATTTTAGCCGCAGCCCGGTTTTTTATTCTTGCTAATTCCGGTATTTTATCAATAATATTATTGAATTCCAGTACGCGGAATATCTTGTAAAGGCTTTGCCAGTCGGGTGTTTGTAAGCGGCAGGCTTCAATTTCCAAGTCCAGCGGGACATCTTTTTGTATCGTTACCAGATCCTTACTAATTAAGGCCTGCCGGGTATAAGCGGAAAGGCTTTTGCCGACTTTTCCTGGAATATCGTTTACATGTCTGATTACTTCTTCCAGCGACCCGTATTCCTTTAACAACTGCATAGCCCTTTTTTCACCAATTCCGGGGACACCGGGAATATTATCCGAGCTATCCCCTTTTAAGGCTTTAAAATCTATCCATTGCCCGGGAGTAAGGCCGTATTTTTCCCGCAGGCTTTCTATACTAAAAACCTCCAGCTGGCTGATACCCTTCCTGGTAATTAACACCTTAACCTTTGGGGTAAGCAACTGGTAGGCATCCGCATCAGCGGTTACGATAAAGGTATCCAGGCCGGCCTCCTCCCCTTTTACGGCGAACGTCCCGATAAGATCATCGGCCTCATATCCCTCAAGTTCAATAAAGCTAATATTAAAAGCCTGGAGTATCTCCTTGACCAGCGGCATCTGCTCCGTCATTTCCCCGGGGGTTTTCTCTCTTGTAGCCTTATACCGGCTGTAAGTCTGATGGCGGAAGGTAGGCGCGGGATAATCAAAAGTTACCAGAAGATACTCAGGTGATTCATCTTGCAGCAACCGCAACAGCATTCTTGTAAAACCTAGAACCGCATTCGTATGCAGGCCTTTTCTTGTTTGCAATTCCAGGGGCAGGGCGAAAAAGGCCCTGTAAGCCAGGCTGTGGCCGTCCATAATTAAAAATTTGCCCCCTGTTTTTTCTTTTTCCATTCCGGAACCTCCAGTATCAGAAACAATCGCAACATAGAACTGTTTATTTTTCTGGCCTGTTACATTTCAAAACCTTTGATAAGGTTTACCATCTCAATGGCTCCAAGAGCTGCATCCCAGCCCTTATTGCCTGCTTTTGAACCGGCCCGTTCAATTGCCTGTTCCAGTGTATCGCTTGTTATTATACCGAACATGACCGGTATTTCGGTTTCCAGCCCCACCAGCGCGATGCCTTTGGACACTTCGGCAGCAACATACTCAAAATGGGGAGTGCTGCCCCTTATTACCGCTCCAAGGCAGATAATCGCATCATAACGTTTGCTCTTAGCCATTTTTTTAGCTATCAGCGGAATCTCAAAGGAACCTGGGACCCATAATACCTCAATATCCTCTTCCCTGGCATCATGTCTTATTAAGGCATCTATAGCACCGCTAAGAAGCTTTCCGGATATAAATTCGTTAAAGCGGCTTACAACCAGACCAAATCGGAATCCTTTAGCATTGAGATGACCTTCTAATTGTCTAACCATTTTTACACCACCTTTAGCTCTGTTCACCAGCCCCGGTATTTAAAAAATGCCCCATTTTATCCCTTTTAGTTTGTAAATAAAAACTGTTATACTTTCCGGGGGGCACCTCTATCGGTACCCTTTCTACGATTGTTAGTCCGTAACCTTCCAACCCTTTTATTTTTCTTGGATTATTTGTAAGAAGGCGCATCTTTCCGACACCCAGATCAACAAGTATCTGTGCACCAACGCCATAGTCCCGCAGATCAGGAGGGAATCCAAGCTCCTCATTCGCCTCCACGGTATCTTTACCGCAATCCTGAAGCTGATAAGCTTTTATTTTGTTAACCAGCCCAATACCGCGCCCTTCCTGGCGCATATAGACCAGCACACCACAGCCCTCTTCGCCGATCTGTTTCATGGCTTGAGAAAGCTGCTTACCGCAATCGCAGCGCAGGGAACCAAGGACATCGCCGGTAAAACACTCTGAATGAACCCTTACCAGCACAGGTTTATCCCTGGTAATCTCCCCCTTAACAAGGGCCAGATGGGTTTTCTGATCAACGGAATTATCATAAGCAATCAGTCTAAAATCGGCAAAAACAGTCGGGAGGATAGTTTCTGCAGCCTTCCAGACGAGCTTTTCTTTTTTCATGCGGTATTGAATTAAATCGGCTATGGTAATAATCGACATTTTATGCTCCTGCGCATACTCCATCAATTGCGGAACGCGCGCCATTGTACCGTCTTCATTCACAATCTCGCAGATAACGCCGGCCGGATAAAGGCCTGCCAGCCTTGCTAAATCAATCGCCGCCTCAGTATGCCCTGTCCTGCGCAACACCCCCCCCTCTTTTGCCCGCAGAGGGAAAATATGACCCGGACGGGTAAAATCAGAGGGAACAGCATCCGGAGCGATTAACTTTTTTATCGTTAAAGCCCTTTCGAAAGCTGAAATGCCTGTAGTTGTATTCCTGGCATCAACCGATACGGTAAAGGCGGTATCGTGGCTGTCGGTATTATAAGCAACCATGGGAGGGAGATCCAATTCCTCAATGCGCTGTGCTGTAAGGGGTACACATACTAACCCGCGTCCAAAGCGGATCATAAAATTAATTGCTTCCGGTGTAGCCATTTCAGCGGCCATAACCAGATCTCCCTCGTTTTCTCTGTCCTCATCGTCTACCACAATCACCATTTTACCCTGTTTAATATCTTCAATAGCCTTTTCAACATTATTAAACTTGATTTCCATAGCCCCAACCTTCCTCAAGCTATTACAGGAAGCCTTTTTTCGCTAACAGGCTAAATGTAACGCCCTCTGTTTTTTTTTCTGCAAAATCATCTCCGGCAATCGGGTTTACAGCAGAGTTTAATAATATCTTTTCAACATATTTCCCGAGAATATCTGCTTCCAGGTTAACCTTATCACCGCATTTTTTATAACCCAGAGTCGTATGTTTTGCTGTATGAGGAATAAGAGATACGCTAAAAGAATTCTTATCCACATCAACAACCGTCAGGCTAACACCATCCACCGCAACAGAACCCTTAGCCACCAGATAACGAGTTATCGGGTTCCCGGCGCTGATGCGCTTAATCTGCGCGTTGCCCTCCCTTTTTTCTTCAATAATCGTTCCCGTTCCATCTATATGTCCGCTTACAAAATGCCCTCCCAGACGTCCTCCGACCGGTAAAGCCCTTTCTAAATTAACCTTCTCCCCTGCCTTAAGTTCATATAAATTTGTTTTGCGCAGGGTTTCAGGCATAACATCCGCATAAAAAGCTGCGGTCGAAATTTGGGTTACCGTAAGGCAAACGCCATTTACCGCAATACTGTCTCCCTCTTGGAGATCATCCAGAACATTTTTTCCTTTTATTATTAGCGCAATACTATCTTTATAATGTTGCCGACCCAATATTTCTCCCAGCTCTTCCACTATCCCTGTGAACAATCTTTTCCCTCCTCGCAGGGTAACCAATTATCAGAAGGTCCTTATCCAACTGCCTGATTTCCATTCCTTCGACTACCCAGGAATCATCCATCTCGTAAACACCGGAGCCTTCCAGCGGAGTCGGGGCGGCAACTCCCCCTAAAAGCAAAGGAGCAATAAAGAAGTATATTTTATCTATAAGATTCTCTTGAAGCAGGGAGTAATTCAAAGTTCCGCCTCCTTCAACCAAAAGGCTGCTGATTTCTTTTCTCCCCAGAGAAAGCATTAATTCATAGAGATCAACCTGACCTGCACGGGAGGGTACAATAAGGACCTCAACGCCGTAAGAGCGCAAAGCTTTAAGCTTATCGGGGGGAGCGAGCTCTGTAGTAGCGAGGATAGTATTGATACGAAAAGCGGTTTGTACAATTTTTGTATCTAAAGGAAGCCTTCCTTTGCTATCGACAATAATACGAACAGGGTTATTGCCGCCGCCATCATCCAATCGCGCCGTAAGAAGCGGATCATCCTTTAATACTGTATTTATTCCGACCATGATACCGTCCGATATTGAACGAAGCCGATGTACCAGCTTGCGGGATTTCTCGCCGCTTATCCAGCGGGATTTCCCTGCAACCGTAGCTATTTTGCCATCCATAGTCATCGCAGCTTTTACAATTATAAAGGGCATTTTTGTGGTAATATATTTAAAAAAAACTTCATTGAGGCGCTTTGCTTTTTCTTCCAGGACACCTGTTTTTACTTTTATACCGGCCTCCTGAAGCCTGCGAATTCCTTTCCCGGCAATAAGCGGATTGGGATCAACGCACGCAGCAACCACCTTACGCACTCCGGCCATGATAATCTCTTCGACACAGGGTGGTGTCCGGCCAAAATGCGAACAGGGCTCAAGGTTAACATATAATGTCGAACCCCTGGCCCTTTCACCTGCTTCTTCCAAAGCTATGACTTCAGCGTGCCTTTCTCCCGCTTTTTTGTGGAAACCCGTACCGACAACCTCACCGCCTTTAACCAATACCGCTCCTACCATAGGGTTAGGATTGGTTTTACCCCAGCCCCGGCGGGCAAGATCGAGAGCCATCCACATATATCGTTCATCCGGTTCCAGTTTCATCACCTCTTGGAAAGCCTTTAATATATTATAATTATAGCATAAGGAGAATCATTCTTAAACTCTCTTTCTCCTTACCGGGAACATCTTAAAAGCGTTGATCAGTTTTGAAGGATCGGGTGCACCAAAAAGGGCGGACCCGGCAACAAGAATATCCGCCCCGGCATTTAGAACCTGAACTGCCGTATTTTCATTAATACCGCCGTCAACCTCAATTTCAAGAGAAAGCCCGCGTTTGGCCTTCTCTTCCGCGAGTGCATTGATTTTTGGCAATACTCCCGGGATAAACTCCTGCCCGCCAAATCCGGGATTGACGGACATAATTAGAACTAGATCGAGTTCCTCCAGAATATAATCCAAACAGTTAAGAGGCGTTGCGGGATTCAACGCCACACCCGCCTTACAACCTAATTTTTTTATTTCCTGAACGACTCTGTGCAAATGGGTACAGGCTTCAGCATGTACAGTGAGCATCCCGGCGCCGGCCCGGTAAAAATCTGTTAAAAATAACTGAGGATTCATAACCATCAGATGGACATCAAAAAAAAGATCTACCCGGCCTTTCAGTGCCCCGACCACGAGAGGGCCCATGGTAATATTAGGGACAAAATGGCCATCCATTATATCCAGATGAAGCCAGTCGGCTCCCGACCGCTCCATACGTTTTACTTCCTCCAGCAGGCATGAAAAATCTGCCGAAAGGATTGAAGGTGCTACCCTAACCATAGCAGGCAGTCTCCTTGTGCTAAAAATTTTTTTCCGCTTGCAGAATCTCTTGCAGGAACATGAGGTAATGGTTATACCTCCAGGGCGCTATCTTTCCCCTTTGGACCGCTTCCTTAACCGCGCAATCCGGTTCTGCTCTATGTATACAACCTGTAAAACGGCATGAGCCGGCAAACGATAGCATCTCAGGAAAATAAGAAGAGAGCTCCCTTGAAGAAAAACCCTTCAGGTCAAGTTTTTGAAAACCCGGGGTATCAGCTATAAAAGTAGCTTTCCCGATCATCAGCAACTCTACATGGCGCGTTGTATGGCGCCCTCTTTCAGTTTTAGAGCTTACAGGGGCAGACTTCAACTCCAATCCCGGTTTTAATTTATTGATTAAAGTGGATTTTCCTACACCGGAGGGCCCGGCAAAAACATTTATTTTATTATTTAGAAATGTTTCCAGCTGATGCAAGCCCTGGCCTGTTACCGCACTGGTATAAAAAATCTTGTACCCGCAGTTTTCGTAAGTATCTCTGATTTCTTCGATCATCGCTTTTTGTAGATCATTAATTAAATCCATTTTGTTCAGGCACAGAATTACATCGATCATAAATGATTCTACCGAAATAAGAATGCGATCGAGAAGAACCAGGTCAATGGGTGGTTTACTTACCGACATTAAAATAACAACCTGATCTACATTGGCAACCGGAGGCCTGATAATACTGTTTTTTCTGGGATAAACTTTTTCAATTACTCCCTCAGAAGCATTTACCTCAACCAGATCCCCCACCAGCAAGCTGATTCCGGAATCCTTTATTCTCCTCCTGGCACGGCAGCGTAATACAGCCCCGCACGCATCCCTAACAAAGTAAAACCCACCCTTTGCCATTACCAAACGTCCCTGCAGCAGTACCCCCCCTTATGAAAAATATCATGATTTTCATGGAAAAAGAAGGACATCTATAACCTGATATTCATTGTCCTTTAGCTCCATCAAGACAACCTGCCCCGATCCAACCCCCTCGGCTGTTATCAGCTCCCCATGGTATCTTCCCTCGAATACAATTTTTGTTCCCTCTACATCTTCAACGTATATCTTGATCATCTGACCCCGGGATACTAAGGGGTCAATTTCAAAAGTGTACGTCTTATATGAGCCGGGCTCTATACCCAGGCTAATGACAAGGTCAACGGGGTCTCCCGCCTGGACCATTTCACCGCTTGCGGGAAACTGTGATATAACCTGCCCCTCCGGAACCTCGTCCGAATATTCCTCATCCACGTCGCGTAAAACCAGCTCATAGAGATTTAGCCATTCGCGCACATCTTCAAGTTCCCAACCCTGGAAATCGCGCAGCGAAAAAGGCCTCTTGCCATCACTCACCACGACATGGACTTCCTCTCCCCTGGCCAATTGAAAACCTTTGCCGGGATCCTGTCTAATCACATAATCGGGAGCAATCTCATTGCTGTATTCCCTATCTACCTTCATATTCAAGCCCAAATCGCTCAACATCAAACGTGCTTCCAGCTGCGTACTGCCGATTAAATACGGGACTTCCACTAAATCCGGTCCAAGACTAAGAACCAGCTCAATTTCTCTCCCCTGTTTAACAGTTCTTTCTGCGGGAGGTTCCTGCGAAATAATATGATTCTCAGGTACAGTGTCGTTATATTCCTCCCTTACAACCCTGTAACTCAACCCCAGAGAATCAAGTTCTTTTTCCGCTTCTGCAATGCTTTTATCTATAAGATAGGGCATGGTAACCTCCGGTACATGCAGAAAGTTGTAAATAAAACGGTAACCAATAAAAACAACCGCGAAGAATAAAATAAACAAACCGGAATAGATAACTATTTTCTTCAATGAATACTTCTTCTTAGAGCGCCTCTTTTTCCCTGAAATTACTTCTTGCTGCTCTTCGAAGTCTTTTTCATCGGGTTCCTGATGATCCCTGTACAACGCATATGACTGCATGCGCTTGACAAGAGAACTGTTTACATAATTTACCTCTTTTTCGCTTTTTAACCATTCCTCCAGTTCATCCCTGAACTGTGCCGCACTTGCATAACGTAAATTATGATCCTTGTGCATGGCCTTTATTACAATATTTTCCAGCTTCGCAGGCAGACCTTCAACCAGTTTTCCCGGGGGAACAATATCCTCCTGCAAATGCTTTAAGGCTATAGAAATAGGGCTTTCTCCGGAGAAGGGAACTGCACCCGTCAGCAACTCATAAAAAACAACCCCCAGGGAATAGATATCGGACTTTGGATCGGCACAGTACCCCCGGGCTTGCTCCGGAGAAGAATAATGAACTGAACCAAGAAGCGACTTTCCATATGTTATCGTTGCGTCCACGGCAGCTCTTGCTATGCCAAAATCGGTAACCTTTACCCTGCCTTCACAGGTTATAATAATATT
>JAAYOY010000106.1 GCA_012520035.1 Bacillota bacterium | reverse complement strand
TTGCTTGATTAAGATCGTTTAGCTTGAGATGAAGAGGAGGTCCAATCATGAGGATTATCCGCGTTGAAGCTATCCCTATCAGCGTTCCATATGCAAGGCCGATTGTTGTATCGCTGGGGGTTCAGGTGAACGCCGACAATATTGTGATCAAGATCTTTACGGACGAAGGTTTTGTCGGCATAGGAGAGGTTTCACCCTTGCTGCCGGCTTACACCGGCGAGACACAATCAACAGCTCTCTCGGTCATCAAAGACTACCTGGGTCCTGCTTTAATAAACGAGGACCCCTGTAATACGGAAACACTCCTCAAACGTTTTGATCAGGTGATTTATGCAAATTATTGTGCCAAGGCGGGTGTAGAAACGGCTTTGCTGGACCTGAAAGGGAAAATACTTCAGGCACCGGTTTACCAGCTTTTAGGAGGGAGATGCCGGGATACCCTTCCCCTTGTCGGCACTGTCGGTGCCAAGGATATGAATGGAGCAATCAATGAAGCACTGGCCTATGCAGAGGAAGGTTATTCGGCGTTGAAAATAAAAGTTGGCCGGGATCCTGCCCAGGATATTGAAAGGGTAAAGAAGATCCGTCAGGAAGTTGGCGAAAAGATAACCCTGCAGGTGGACGCCAACCAGGGGTACTCTACGAGAGATGCGTTGAAGGCCATCAGGGGAATGGAGGAATATAATCTTCTGGCAGCAGAACAGCCGATAAACCGCTTAGATCTTAGAGGGATGCAAACTATCAGGAACTCTGTGAATACGATCATCATCGCCGATGAAGCTGTAACCTGCCCTGAAGATATCTACTGGATAGCCAGGGAAGGGGCAGCCGATGCCGTCCAGGTTAAAGTATTGAAACACGGCGGGCTGCTCAAGGCGAAAAAAATAGTGGCTGTTTCGGAATCGCTGGGATTATTAACGAGCGGGAGTTTTATGCTGGAGTTAGGGTTAGGCACGGCAGCCAACGCGCATTTTGGCATTTCCACGGAGGCTGTAACAAAGCAGTTCTGCTGCGAGTTTATTGGCACTTTAACAGTTTTTGGGGGAGTGTCGACCGCTGCCATTAAGGAGGATATTCTTAAAAATACTCCCGCAATAAGCGGCGGCCAATTGCAAATCCCCGATGGCCCGGGGCTTGGAGTAGAATTGGACGATGAAAAAGTGGATTATTACCAAAATGCAGCCAAAGTAGTCATTGAGTAAAGAAAAACTTACCCTGCGCAGCTGCCGCTGGCACCGGCAGCTGCGCAGGGAATGTTTCGTGCTCAAGCACCTATGATTCTGGAAAAAAGCAAAAAAGCCGGCGGTGAAGGTAATTTCACCCGCCGGCTTTTTATATATTAAGATGTTAATTTTTGGATGTTAATAACAGGCTTTCAATACCCTGCTACACTAAAAACCAGTAGTTAATTTATGGTAATTCCTCTGGTCTTCTTGGCTGAATGCTTAGGCATGATTATCTCTCCAGTTATCTGAATATTTGATTAATCAAAAAGATTAAATTTAATTGTTTTGAAGTTTTTCCATTGGTATTGTTAAAGAATATCACAATACAATAATAAATTATATAAAGTAGTAAAGGTCACTAGTATTAGGTTAATTATATAGAAATTATATAATAATTTATATGGAAATAGAAAAGTTATAAATAAAAGTACATATCAAATAGTTAATGAGGTTAAGTATATTGACATTTACTAATAAGTATGGAATAATAGCATTAAAATGTTAAATTATATAATTCAGTTCTACAAAATGGGACATTTAAATTTTTATGGGGCGGATGACAGGGAAAGTAACAAGAAATGCGTTTTCTTATACGCATTTTATAAGGAGGGAAGTATATAAGGAGATTTAATAATTTTAAGTTTTATTTTTACTGTAATAAATAATTGTATAGGGGGAATAGTTCGTGAAACAGATAAAATTTTACGGGCGGGGAGGTCAGGGAGTAGTCACCGGAGCCAAGATGCTGGTCTATGCGGCAAACGAGGAGGACAAGTACGCGCAGGCGCTGCCATCCTTTGGCCATGAGCGCCGGGGCGCCCCGGTATATGCTTATGCCCGCCTGGACAAGCAGCAAATACCGCTGAAATCCTTCGTATACGACCCCGA
>JAAYOY010000017.1 GCA_012520035.1 Bacillota bacterium | reverse complement strand
TTATGTGCAGAGATTACCCCGAAGTCGCAGTCTTTAAGGCCTGCGATCAATTTTTTTAACCTGAAAAAAACCGTCAGGCGATTCCCTTCCAGGGGGCCGGTGTAAAGAAGGCGCAGTTTTTTGGGCTGATTCAGCTCTGCCGGGGTTATTTTTATCCCCGGCGGTATCAACATTACCTTTTCCTTTTTATAAGGATGAAAAATGCTTTTTATTTCATTCCACAATGCTGTGCTGGAGCAGGTTATAAAGGTTGCCCCGGCAAGGGTGGAATAAGCGCTATGGTCCATCCACTCCAGACAACTTGCTACCCAGTTTATCTTTAGCGAACTGCTCAGGTTTTGCGCAAGGGGGAAAAAGGCCGGGTGGAATACATGCAGCAGTTTGCAGCTTTGGTAATAAAGTATGTTCTGGATCTGCTGGGTGCTGATATTGACAGAGCTTTTCAGTCCTTTTTTATACAAGTACTCCTGATAAGCGCCGGTTAGCGAGGGAGGGACTCCGTTTAACACCAGATGTACTTTCAAGCCCTTTTTCAGGAGTCCTCCGGCCAGTTCGGCGACAGATTCCGTATTTCCGCCGTATCCGAACCTGTTCAGCCATAAAGCGCGCATACCGATCCCCCCTTATGTATATATATGAAGGGATATGCTATGAAAGAATGCAATGCAGGAGAACTTATTTTTGGGAAGAATAATATTATCAGGGATTAATTATCTACATTATTCGGGAGATAATTCTTTTATAAAATGGAGGGTTGTGCAGATGGGGAAAAGAACTGTAAAAGTCGGCCTGCTTGGCCTGGGTACGGTTGGTTCCGGAGTTGTTAAAATCTTGCAGATGAACGGGGAACAGGTGACCCGCCGCGCCGGGGCAAAGATTGAGGTCAAGAGGATACTCGTACGGGATATGGAAAGGCCAAGGGCGGTTGAGGTTAATCCACAGCTGCTGACTACGAACCCTGATGATCTTTTGCATGATCCTGATATTGATGTAATTGTTGAAACGATCGGCGGCGTTGACCGCGCACATAAATATATTGAAGAGGCGCTGCACCATAAGAAATTTGTTATAACCGCCAACAAAGATCTCATGGCCACCGCCGGAGACGACCTGCTCCTGCTGGCCCAGAAACAGGGCCTGAATATTTATTACGAGGCCAGCGTGGGAGGAGGGATTCCGCTGATCAGGCCTCTGAAGCACAGCCTTGGCGGTAATAGAATCACCCGTATCCTGGGAATTATCAATGGAACAACCAACTATATCCTGACCAGGATGAGCCTTGAGAATATGGATTTCAACACTGCACTGGCGGAAGCACAGGCTAAAGGTTTTGCCGAACAGGATCCGGCCAGCGATTTGGAAGGAAAGGATGCTGCATATAAGCTGTGTATACTATCGCGGCTTGCCTTTAACAGCCGGGTGCGTTTTAAAGACATCTATATACAGGGTATCGAAGGCCTCAGCAAGAGGGATGTCTTTTATGCCGGGGAACTAGGTTACGCCATTAAACTTTTGGCCATCGGTGAGGAACTGCAAGGGGGGCTGGTGCTCAGGGTACACCCGACGCTGATTCCGCTGACCCATCCCCTCGCCTCTGTCCTGAACGAAAATAATGCCCTTTTTGTTGTGGGCGACGCTGTGGGAGAAGTAATGTTTTACGGGCCGGGGGCAGGTTCTCTGCCGACGGGCAGTTCAATTGTGGCAGATTTGATCGATGTTGCCCGTAATATCAACCGCCAGGTTGAAAACAGTATTATCGAAAACAATTTTCAGGAGAAGCGAATTGTATCTATGGACGAACTTTCTTCGGCTTTTTATCTGCGCCTGCAGGCCAGAGACAAGCCGGGCGTCTTTGCCAGCCTTGCTACCGCTTTTGGGGGCGAGCAGGTGAGCCTGGATATGATTATCCAAAAGCGCAGTGTGCAGGGTATGGCGGAGATAGTCCTTGTTACCCATAAGGTTGAGGAAAAAAATTTTAATTCCGCGCTAAGAAGTATCCAAAGATCACCGGCGATTAATAAAATAAACAGCGTTTTCAGGGTAATTGAGAAATAGTGCAACCGGCTTAAAAGGAATACTGTATACACAGCGTGATATACTGTTTGCTCCAACACGGTTTGCAGTGCCAAGAGGCAGGCAGAGGCAGTTGGAAATAAGTGTCTGAAGGCAATTGTTTTTCTGCGGCAGGAATAAATAATTGCTTTGTGGAATAGAAATAAATATTGATCCGCTTTTTATTGGAAATATTACAGTAAATTAAAGTAACAAAATTTGGAAGTTAATGGAATGCGGCCGGTGAAAAGCTAAGGTGAAGCGGAAATGGATATAATAAATAACCTGGGGAGGCCTGCATGGGCAGAAATTAGTTTAACTGCTCTATCTTCTAATGTCAGGGCATTTCGCAATTTTTTGCCCGGGAACGTGCGGTTAATGGCGGTAATTAAAGCGGACGGCTATGGGCACGGCGCTTACGAAACCGCCAATATTGCCCTGAAGGAAGGGGCTTCCATGCTGGGGGTTGCTTCACTCGAGGAAGGTGTGAACCTCAGGCAAAAAGGTATAAACGCTCCTGTTCTCATTTTGGGGTATACAGAACCGCATCAATATTCCACGCTGCTGAAAATGGAGTTGGTACCTACTATTTTTGATTGGAAAGCTGCAAATATCTTGTCCGGGTTGGCACGGGGACTGGGCAAAAAGGCAGCGGTGCATGTAAAACTGGATACGGGTATGGGCAGGCTTGGTTTGAGCAGCCCCCGCGAGACGCTAAATTTTCTGGAGAGGGTAGCTCATCTGCCCTCTATTTCTCTGGAAGGGATCTATACGCACTTTGCTGCTGCCGATGAGCGGGATAAAAACTTTACAAAGAAACAGCTGGCTCTTTTTCAAAATATCCTGAATTTATGCCGGGAGAAGGGAATAAATATCACCCTCAGACATGCCGCAAACAGCGCTGCAGCGATAGAATATCCTGAAACCCACTTCGACATGGTAAGAATCGGTATAGGTTTGTTCGGTTATTTCCCTTCAGCAGAAGTGCATAAGGATAAGATTAAACTAACTCCCGTCATGTCACTCAAGAGCAAAATTGTCTATTTGAAAAAAGTTGCAGCTGGAACACCGATCAGTTACGGAAGGACTTACGTTGCCCCCAAAGATACGACTATTGCTACGGTTGCCCTGGGGTATGGCGATGGATACAGCAGGCTCCTTTCCAATAAAGGGTATATGCTGGTCAGAGGCCAAAAAGCTCCGGTTGCCGGAACGGTTTGCATGGATTATACTATGCTGGACGTGGGAATGATCCCCGGGGTGGCTGAAGGTGACGAGGTTGTTGCCTGCGGCTGCCAGGGAGAGGAAAGGATTACTGCGGACGATCTTGCCGGGCAGCTTGGCACCATAAGCTATGAAATCCTCTGTAATATTAGCGGCAGGGTTCCCCGGGTGTACAATTTTTAAAAAATGCGGTTAAAATGTAATTGCAAGCGGTATATAAACATGTAATATAAAATGATGTATAAAAGGGCGGTAGAAAAGGATAATAATTAATATTGCGGGGTATGATTTCACCATTTTATAGGGGGTGCTTTCCTTGGCAAGAACCAAAAGGATTATGATCAGTTTACCGCAGACCTTATTGAAGGAAGTTGATGGTGTGGTAGAAATGGAAAGAAGAACGCGTAGTGAATTTATCCGGGAAGCGATGAAACTGTACCTGCAGGAGCGAAGAAAAAAGCAGATCAGGGAACGTATGCAGGAAGGTTATATGGAGATGGCAAAATTGAATCTAACCCTGGCCAATGAAGCCATAAATGCAGAAAATGAGGCTGACCGGCTTGCCGAGGAAATGGTTACTGGAGAGTGAAGATATTGGATGTAAAGCGCGGATTTATTTTTTTCTCGGATTTGAGTCCGGTTATCGGTTCAGAGCAGGGGGGCTTCAGGCCGGTACTGGTGATCCAGAACAACGTTGGCAATAAATACAGCCCAACGGTAATTGTTGCCGCTATTACTTCTCATATCGAAAAGGCAAAGCTACCTACACATGTGGAATTATCGGCAAAAGAATACGGGTTGGAGAAGGATTCCGTAATATTGCTGGAACAGATTCGTACAATTGATAAACAGAGATTGCAGCAGAAAATAACCGAGCTGGATGAAAGGATAATGGCCAGGGTCGATGAAGCTTTGAAAATTAGCCTTGGCCTGATAGACTTTTAACGGTACAGCTGTGAGAATGCCCAGGGATGCATTGCAAAAAAACTGTCTTAACTTATTTAAAGCTGCCCTACTTCCACTGCTAACGAAAAAAGGCGTTTT
>JAAYOY010000105.1 GCA_012520035.1 Bacillota bacterium | reverse complement strand
TCCTTCTACCTCCAATAATTTGCTTAAATTATATCAAATTACAGAAGGATGAAAGATGGTTACCTTTGCTTCTATTTTGATTAAAATTGCTCGTTTTTAGAGCAGACAAAATGCTAAATAACACTTTAATAACCTGCTTTTTCCCCCACGCTACACCTCCTTAAAGTGGTTTTCTAACTGGAGTAAGTTTATTAGTCCATTGAGGAACACTCATTATCCGGACACAGAACCAGGTGAAACAAACCCCTGTAACAGGCCCCCACCAGCGCTTCGGCCTCCTCGGGGTAAACAGCTAGCGTTACAACAGGTTGGTGCTCTCCGGTTTCTTCTTCCGCCTCCCCGGAAGAGAGCACGAGGGCATTTTTTGCGGCGGTGTAGACCGGGGGCGGTTCACCGTTGCCGCGGTCAATCGCAACAAGCACGTCCACCCGGGCGCCGCAGCTCATATACCTGAACAAACCGGATAATTTACTTACCGGGATGGATATGCCGCGCATCTTCTTGGGAATCAGGCTGGAGAGGTTTCTTTCCGGATTTGTTTCCGCTAGAGGTGGGTCAACTTCATTTTCCCGCTGCCCATCCCGAACCTCATTTTTAACCTCATCTGCAACCTCTTCTTCAACCTCCTGCTCCTCCTCTGCTTCCCGGACCGGAAGAGGTTCCGCCAGGGTTGCGCCGCGGTTCAGCAGTTCTTCACGGGGATAGATCGCCGTGTTGCTTTCCCTGAAAGAAGCCGGAGGCGGCGGAGAAGATGTTGAGGACTGCTCGCCCGCGGAAATATCCCTCCGGACAGCGGAGCTAATGAGCACCAATCTGTTTTCCCTGTTACCCTGCCTGTCAAAATCACTTCTGCTTTGGCTGAAATATTCTTTTCCTTCCGTTTTTACCTGGTGGTCTATTTCCACTTCAGCCGCCTCATTTGGATCAACTGCGTTATTTAGATTAGCTTCTGGATTAACTTCTTCTTCTGGATCAACTGCTTCATCTGTCTCATCAATGTCATTAGCATCATAAGTATTATCAATATCATCAATATCATCAATATCATCAATATCATCTATTTGATCAGTATCATCAGTATCATCTGTTACATCCAGATAATCTGTATCATCGTCTATTGCCCCCGAATAACTTGTTTCCTCTGTATAACTTGTTTTATACATATAATTTGTTTCATTTAATACATCAGCTTCATCCATATCATCTGTTCCATCTGTTTCATAGGCTTCGTATGTTTCATAAGCTTCATCTATCTCGCCCATTTCATCCAGATCTTCCAGATCATCCAGATCCTCAAGATCTTTTTTTTCTTTTATTTCCCCGATCATTTCATCTGATCCGGCCACCCCATCATCTTCATGTAAATATTTCGCCTCTTCAGCAAGCGGCTCCACTGGCGGCTCTTTTTCCTCCACTTCTTCCTGTTCGCGGGGTTGCTGTGCCTGGTATTTCTCCTGTAAGCCTTCAATGCAGTCCGCCTCACCGCAAGCCCTCAACTTATCAATACATCTGGGGGTTGTCCCCGTGTATTTATGCTCACCCTGAATTATCCCGTTCTCGTTCAGTCCGTCCTGCTGAAAGACAAAGATATCCTGCAGGATTATATGGCCTTTCTCCATCCCCACTACTTCGCTAATCCTGGTAATTTTGCGCGTCCCATCGCTGAAACGGGACTGCTGGATAATCAGCTCTATGGCGGAACTAATCTGTTCCCTGACAGCGGGCAGGGGAAGGTCCATTCCGGCCATCAGCACCATGGTTTCCATACGTGTCAGCGCCTCGCGGGGATTATTTGCGTGCAGGGTGGATATGGATCCATCATGGCCGGTATTCATCGCCTGCAGCATATCAAGCGTCTCAGCGCCCCTGACCTCGCCGACCACGATACGATCCGGCCTCATGCGCAGGGAATTGATCACCAGTTCCCGGATCGTATACTGCCCCTTTCCTTCAATGTTGGCCGGGCGGCTTTCCAGGGTAACGACGTGATCCTGCTGCAGCTGTAGCTCGGCTGTATCTTCGATGGTTATTATCCTTTCATGATCGGGTATAAAACTTGAAAGCACATTCAGGGTGGTAGTCTTACCGCTCCCGGTCCCGCCGGAGACGATTATATTGACCCGCGACCTCACGCAGGCCCTGAGAAAGGTTACCATCTCCTGTGTCATCGTTCCCAGTTCTAATAAGTCCTCCACAGTAAAGGGTTCGGCGGCAAATTTTCGGATCGTCAGGGACGGCCCCTTGAGGGCCAGGGGCGGTATAATGGCATTTACGCGTGAGCCGTCCGGCAGGCGGGCATCTACCGTTGGGGAACTCTCGTCAATCCTTCTGCCCAGGGGGGTGATGATTTTATTAATAACGTGCAGAACATGCTCGTTGTTCCGGAAAGTAACCTCCGTCTTGGCAATTCTGCCGTCCCGTTCCACATAGACATTGTCATAGCCGTTCACCATAATCTCAGAAACGGCAGGATCTTCTAGCAGCGAGTTTATCGGGCCATAACCAAATATCTCATCGGAGACGTATTGAATTACTCTTTGCTTGTCGCTCTGTGAAAGATGAAGGCTGCTCTCTTCCAGTACCTCTACCAGAGTATCGTAAATCTGCTCCGTGAACTGCCTCTTTTGGAATGAGTCGAGCTTTTCCAGCACCAGCTTATCGTCTACCGAATCTATAACCTTTGTTAAGGTTTTGGACGCAATTTCCTCCAGCTCTTTTTTCCTGTCGGTGATATTATCTGATGAGGGTTCCCTGCCCGGTCTCTTCCCAATAAACCTTAATTGCTGTTTTGGAAACATTTTTATCCCACCCTTATTCTGAGAAATCAGGAAAAAAATAAATACCCGGCGCCGGCGCCGGGAATGCACGAATAAAGGATTGAAAAATCCCGTCTTCGGCAACCTGGCAATCATGGCCCACCAAATCATGCAACTATCATACTGCTGCGGGGCTTTAGACCCATGGCTTTGCGTCCCTGCCTTTCGGCAGGTTTGCCTTTATCGGTCAGGAAAATGTCTCCTCACCTGATAATTAAATCGTGATTTTTAAATGAATTCGTATAGTATTTTGATTGGGGAGTATTCCTGAAAAAGATTTGATTGGACATCTCCAGCGCGCTGAGATAGCACTCCCTAACGTCTATCTCCGCAACTTCCAGCAGCGCTGTCTTGAACGCCAGCTGCTCCCAGTCGCCCGATTCATAAGCCAAAATCAGTTCATATACATCTCTGAACCTGCTTTTGCCGCCCAATAGTGCCAGTTTGATATCATCGGATATAGGCAACTCGGCCAATATGTCGGGCAGGGGCCTGTCCAGAAAAGCGTCGATGAGAGAAAACATACCCATCAAGAAAAGGTCCGAGCTGCGATCCTTCAGGCCGATCCTGGGTGCAATCAGTTCGCAAAACCTTGCCCTGCAGATCGCCGTGATGATAAGCTCGTCCGGCTTGTTGTCGCCGATGCCTCTTAAAGCAATAAGAGATAGCCATTTACTGAGCTCTTTTTGACCCAGAAGGACAAGCGCCTGCTTAATGGAGCGGATTTCATTTCTGAAACCAAAGGATAACGAGTTGATAAACTTGAGCAGCTTGTATGAAAGGGAAACGTCCATCTTTATATAGTCTTCAAGCCTGTCATAATCAAGGTCCTGCCTGTTGATTTCTTGCAGTATTTTCAGGTAGATGATCTTGAAACCGGGGATATCTCTACCGCTAAGGATAAGGGGTTTGCTGAAAAAGTACCCCTGGAAGTAAGAATAACCCATCTCCAGTGCCTGATTAAACTCATCCCTGGTCTCCACTTTTTCCGCCAGAAAACGTTTTTTATGTTTACCAACTTTCCGGATGACTGCTTCTCTTTCTTTTTTTTCGGTTTTTAAAAAATCTACTTTGATAATATCAACCAGATCTATCAACGGCAATAATTTTTCATTGTAGCTAAAATCGTCCAGTGCAAGATAGTAGCCTAGCTCCTTCAACTTTCTGCAAGCGTTTAAAGTTTTTTCGTCCGGCTCAATATCCTGCAGGATCTCAATGACAATAGCCTCATTGGGAAGAAGGGTGGCCACATCATTTTCCAGCAGGTTTTTGGTAAAATTTATGAAAGCCTTTTTGCCCCTGGTAAGCGTTTCCAGACCAATAAGCAGAAAGCTGTTGGTAATAACCTCAAAAGAAGCCTGGTCTCCGTTTAAAGTGGAATAAAATTTGTTAACCCCGGAACGATACAGGAGCTCGTAGGCAAACACTTCCTGATTTCTATTAAATATTGGCTGTCTGGCCACATATATTTCCATATCCATGGGTTTAACCTCTCTTCCTTTCTCTTCTTTCTCCTTAAAGGCCACTCACAGGTCAAGACAGTTAAAGGCCGACAAGTTCCTCCTCCCAGGTAACGGAAAGCTGAGCGCCTTTGTAACGTACCTTCAGGGGGATATCCTCATAATTTTGCGCCAGATGACTTGCTTGCGGGAGAGAGCCGAAGTATTTCATACTTCCGCTCTGGATATCCATGGTGGGATCGGCGGGGATCCAACCGCTGCCGTGAAGGTAAAATTCAACCCAGCTGTGCCGGTAACCCTGCAGGGGGAACCTCTCCCCGGGGGAAAGGTTCCAGATGTCTCCCGTACCTTTGGGGTCACAGTAGCCGTTTACCACCCTGGCCGGGATCCCTGAAGCGCGGCATAGCGCGGCAAAAAGGGAAGCATAGTCCTCACATACCCCGGAACCGCTGCGTAAAGCTATGAGCGCCCCACTGTTGCGGGAGCCGGAATTGATGTCGTATTTCAAATATGTAATGACAAAGCTGCAAATGGCACGCGCCTTCTCAAGATCTGT
>JAAYOY010000104.1 GCA_012520035.1 Bacillota bacterium | reverse complement strand
TAGGTCTCCACGAAGGCAGGGTCAACGCCTACATGCCTTTGTAGATCGCCCCATCCTTCTTAACTCCCAGCACCAACCCCCGACTGGGCTTCGGCAGCCAGCACCAGGAACTTCATCGATATGCCCTAAACGGATTTTTAGGCCCGCTCTCAAAAACGATGTGCCAACTAGGATACTGCACCACCTACGTCCTGAAAAAATTATAGCATAACCTTTCGCCTAACTCAATGCAGGACTAATAGTCTCTGTATAAGATAAAACGGGTAAGCTCACGTAAAACATCAGCTTTGTCGCCGAAATCGTCCAGTTCTTTTAACGCCAGGTTGTAAAGCTCCTCTCTACGTTTTTTTGCACCATCAAGGCCGTAAAGGGATACACAGGTAGGCTTCCGGTTCTTTGCATCCATCCCCTTTGCCTTACCCATTTTTTCTTCGTCACCTTCTATATCCAGCAGATCATCGACAATCTGAAAAGCGCTTCCCAGTAGATCGGCGTATTTTGTTAGTCTGGACAGATCTTGCCGCCCGGCCCCCGAGATAAGCGCGCCCAGACGCACCGACGCCGTGATCAGCGCTCCTGTTTTATGGCGCTCTATATAGTCCAGCGTTTCTGCGGTAATAGATTTCCCCTCGGATTCCAGATCAACCACCTGCCCGCCAATCATCCCGTTTACCCCTGCAGCTTCAGCGATTTCAAAAATTATCTTTAACTTTACCTCCGCAGTTACATCGTTCCAGTAACTGCTTGCATATCCGTTGTATTTTTCCTTTACGCCCGCCAAAATTTCAAAAGCCAGGGTAAGTAGCGCATCTCCCGCAAGAACAGCCAGGGCTTCCCCAAAAACCTTGTGGGAGGTAAGGCGGCCCCTTCTGTAGTCGTCATTATCCATCGCAGGCAGATCATCGTGAATAAGGGAGTACGTATGGATTAGCTCCATGGCGCAGGCAGGAGGGATAACCTTTTCCCAATCCGGAGAAAACAACTCTGCGGTTAGCAGCGCTAAAATGGGCCTGATCCGTTTTCCTCCGGCAAAAACGCTGTAATGCAGGGCCCGGTGAATACTTGAAGGATATTCTGTTTCATCCGGTAGAAAGTAGCGCAATGCCGTGTCGATGACCGCTTTTCTTTCTTCCAGTATTGTATTTATATGCATGGTCTTATGCCTCTTCAGCTTCTATAAATTCTTCCAGTTCCCCATTTTGCAGAATCTGCTCCACTTTAAATTCCGCTTCTGTCAGTAGCTTGCGGCAATGGCGCGTTATTTTCATACCTTCTTCAAAATGCCGCAGCGATTCATCAAGGGAGAACTCTTCGTTTTCCATTTTCTCAACGATTTCTTCCAGCTTTTTCAGGGCTTCTTCATAGGTCAACTTTAAAATATCTTCTTCGTGCACAATAAAACCTCATTTCAATGATCAGCGATCTAATTGATTATCTAAAGATGTTTTCCTTTTTATTTCCCTGACCCGGCAATTTGCTTCTCCATCATAAAAAACAACGCTGATATCCTGGCCTTCCCGCAGCCTGGAGGTACTGTTGAGAACCCTATTATTTTCATCCACAACAAAAGTATACCCCCGTCCCATAATTTTTAAAGGGCTCAGGGCACTGAGTTTCTCTTCATAGCTGCGTATTTCGGCTCCTTTAAGCTTGATATTGTAAGCAATTATTCTCATCAGCCGCTGCCAATGCTCGTCAATGCGCTGCTGGCCCTGATTGATTATATCACGGGGATATTGTTGCAGCGCTGCCCGTGCAAGGAAATCAAGTGCCATATTTTTTTCTCTTAAACGGCCGGATATCCTGTTTCTTAAACGATTTTCAAACATTTCCAGGCGATGTATCAGCTCGCCTTTCTCAGGGGCAATTAGCTGTGCGGCAGCGGTGGGCGTTGAAGCTCTCCTGTCGGCAACAAAATCGGCAATAGTAAAATCCGTTTCATGCCCTACCGCGTTAACCAGAGGGGTATTCATCGCAAAGATCACCCTCGCCAGAGCTTCATCGTTAAATGGCCAGAGCTCTTCCAGCGAGCCCCCTCCTCTGGTTAAGACGATTACGTCCAGTATTTTCAGGGCATCCAGTCTGCGCAAAGCCTCAATGATCCGGGGTGCGGCCTCCACACCCTGCACAGGAACAGGAAAAAAAATTACCTGTACACAGGGAAACCTTCGTTTTAAAGTTGTTAGAAAATCTTTGATGGCGGCTCCTGTCGGGGAAGTGACCAGGCCGACATACCTGGGAATAAGTGGCAGGGGCTTTTTGTTTTTCTCATCAAATAGCCCTTCATTTTGCAGTTTTTCTTTCAACTGTTCAAAAGCGAGGTAAAGTGTTCCGATACCCTCCGGTTTTAATTCTTCAACATAAAGCTGATAATAACCGCTGCGCTCATAGAGGGAAACATTCCCGCGCGCTACAACCATCATTCCTTCAGCGGGAGAAAACTTCAGATTTTTATTCTTTCCTGAGAAAAAAACACAGCGTATTATACTCTGACTGTCTTTTAGAGTAAAATATATATGCCCCGAAGGTTTATGCAATTTAAAATTCGAGATCTCGCCGATGACATTAATATTCTGCAACAGCCTGTCCCTTAATAAGAGACTTTTTAAATAATTGCTAACCTGAGAAACGGTAAAAATACTTGCTTCGCTCATATAACCTTCGTAGCCTTTACTAAATTATCAAGCAACATGGCGATAGAAACAGGCCCGACCCCTCCGGGTACGGGTGTAATCCAACCGGCAACCTGCCGGACATCTTCATAATCCACGTCGCCGATCAGATAAGAGCCGACCCGGTTTTCACCGGCATCAATCACGATAGCCCCTTCTTTAACCATATCTTTTTTTATTAGCTTCGGGCGTCCGGCAGCGGCAACCAGGATATCGGCGTTCTTTGTAAATTGAGAAAGCTCCGCAGTATGTGAATGGCAGATGCTTACCGTAACGTTTTTATTTAACAGCAGTAAAGCCAACGGTTTGCCTAAAAGCTTGTCCCGGCCGATCACTGTAGCCGTTTTTCCCTTCAGCTCCACCCCCGTAGACTCAATCATCTTCAAAATTCCTTTTGCCATAAAAGGTGCTACCAGATGTTCTCCGGTAAAAAAAAGTCCCAGATTCTCATAGTGCAAACCTTCAACATCTTTCCTGCTATCAACAACTTGATAAATACGTGTATGTTTTAAAGGATCTTTAAAAGGATGAATATTAATACCATGAATATCTTTTGCAGAATTCAACCTTTTAATAAGCGAGATGATCTCTTCATCGGTTGTTGTATCGGGCAGATAAAAGGTTTGACATTTTATACCAAGCTGGTGACAGGTTCGCTCTTTTAAGCGGGCAACATGAATTTGCGCTTTAGGAGTTCTAACAGCGATAATTGCCAGGCCGGGGGTAATGTTTTTTTCTTTTTTAAGAGCGGCAACTTCGCGTTTAAGTTTCCCCCGTATTTCCCTGGCAACCTGTTCTCCTTTTATGATTTTTGCAACCACTTATTATTCCCCCAGTAACCGAATCAAAGGCAAATATCTGGCAAGAGGAAGAGATCGCCAACCGCCATCAGTTGCAGGATACATCCCTGGAAGAAAGCGACAGCGATCTCCGTTCCTCGCTCTAAGGGTTTCCTTCTTTAATTACTGCTGACTGAGTCTTATTGCAGATTCTACCGTATTGTAAAGAAGCATGGTAACTGTCATTGGACCTACCCCGCCGGGGACAGGGGTGATAAAGGAAGCCTTCTCAGCTACCGGTTCGTAATCCACGTCTCCTGCCAGGCGGAAACCTTTTTTCTTCGTTGCATCTGGAATCCTGTTTACCCCGACATCGATCACTACTGTTCCTTCCCTGACCATATCGGCGGTGATCGCCTGGGGCCGGCCCATCGCCGCAACGAGGATATCGGCCTGTTTTGTATAGTAGGAGATATCTTTGGCACCGGTATGTACCACCGTAACAACTGCATTGGCCCCTTTGGCTTTCTGCATCAGGATTGCAGCAAGTGGCTTGCCCACAATGTTGCTTCGCCCGCAGACAACAACATGCTTGCCCGAAGGATCGTTGCCGGAACGAACCAGAAGCTGCTGTACGCCATGAGGAGTACAGGGCAACGGGCAGGGCTCGCCTCTTAGCAGTTTGCCAAGGTTAACGGGATGGAATCCGTCAACGTCTTTTTCAGGGGAAATATAATTGATCACTTTTTCTACACTGATGTGATCCGGCAGCGGGAGCTGGACAAGGATTCCGCTAAATTTGGGATCTTTGTTCAAATTATCGATTACCTTTAATACTTCTTCTTCGGCGACATCACCGGGCAAACGGATTGTCTCTTCAAACATCCCTATTTCCTGAGAACCCTTTGCCTTACTGGTCACATAGGATACCGAAGCGGGATCTTCCCCCACAAGGACAACACCCAAACCGGGGAAAATACCCTTCTCTTTTAATTCTGCGACCCTTTCCTTCAATTCCGCCCTGATTTCTGCTGCGACTTCATTACCGGAAATTATTTTTGCCGCCATTTAATAAACCTCCTTAAAATTTTATAGTCAGCCGTATGATTTTTACCAGCCGAAATTCACAATCAGATCTTTTTAAAACTTCATACGCCGATCATTTTCATACTATTTCATACTATAAGGTGCCCAGATAGCGATCAATGGCTCTGGCCGCCACTTTTCCGGCACCCATGGCCAGAATAACCGTTGCCGCCCCGGTGACAATATCACCACCGGCAAATATTCCCTTCCGGGAAGTTGCTCCATCGCTATCTGCTTTGATTGTACCTTTTCTTCCCAGTTCCAATCCGGATGTAGTTTGCGGAATAAGCGGGTTGGGGCTGTTGCCGATTGCAATCACTACAGTACCGACATCAAAAATAAACTCTGAACCCTTAATCGGTACAGGACGGGCACGGCCGGATTCATCGGGTTCGCCCAGCTCCATTTTAATGCATTCCATACCTTTTACCCAGCCGTTCTCATCAGCAATAATTTTAACCGGATTGGTCAATAAGTTGAAAATAACCCCTTCTTCTTTGGCATGTTCAATTTCTTCCGCGCGTGCTGGCATCTCTTTATCAGAACGGCGATAGACGATATGAACCTCTTCCGCGCCCAGTCTCAGTGCAGTACGGGCGGAGTCCATCGCCACGTTCCCCGCGCCGACAACAGCCACTTTTTTGGCCAGCTTTATTGGCGTATCCCATTCGGGAAACTTATAAGCTTTCATCAGATTGGTCCTGGTTAAAAACTCATTGGCGGAATAAACACCGTTACAGTTTTCTCCGGGAATACCGAGAAACTGAGGAAGCCCTGCACCGGTACCGATAAAAACGGCATGAAACCCTTCTTCATCAAACAGTTCATCAACAGTAATCGTTTTACCGATAACGACATTGGTTCTGATATCCACGCCCAGACTGGCGATATAATCCACCTCGCGCTGCAGGATCTTTTCCTTGGGAAGGCGGAACTCGGGGATGCCGTAGCGTAAAACACCGCCGGTAGCATGAAATGCTTCAAAGAGTACCACTTCATGCCCCATCCTGGCCAGATCCCCGGCAGCTGTAAGCCCGGCAGGGCCTGAACCGACAACGGCTACGCGCTTGCCTGACGGCGCAGGTTTTTCAGGCTTTTCCACTCCCTTGGCAAGCTCATAATCAGCCAGAAAGCGCTCCAGGCGGCCGATAGCCACTGGCTGTCCCTTTTTGCCCCGCACACAAAAAGATTCACACTGGCTTTCCTGGGGGCAAACCCGGCCGCATACAGCCGGAAGATTGTTCTTTTCTTTAAGCTTCTTAATACCTTCGTCAAATTTTTCTTCCTGGACCAATTTAATAAACCCCGGAATATCCACTTCAACCGGACATCCTTCAACGCACTTGGCATCCTTGCATTGCAAGCAGCGCATCGCTTCTTTAACAGCGGTCTCCTGGTCATATCCAAACGGCACTTCGTCAAAATTCTTGATCCGTTCACGGGGATCCTGTTCAGGCATGGGGTGCTTTTCCTTTAATTTACGAAGCTCCTTAATTGTTTCTTTATCCAGCGACATTATTTTCCACCTCCGCATCTGCAGTTATGCTCAAATTTTTCAAGCGCAATTTTTTCCTCATCAAGGTATGTCCGTGAACGCCGGGTAAGCTCGTCAAAATCTACTTGATGAGCATCGAAAACAGGGCCGTCAACACAACTGAATTTTGTTTCTCCACCCACCGAAACCCGGCAGCAGCCGCACATTCCAGTGCCATCCACCATGATTGGGTTTAAGCTAACCAATGTTTTAACCCCGTAAGGACGTGTCTGATTGGCAATAACGCGCATCATCGGCAGCGGCCCAACAGCAATAATCTCATCGATCTTCTGACTTTTATCGTCAAGCATCTTCTGCAAAATATCCGACACAAAACCGTGGTGGCCTTTCGTTCCATCATCGGTACAGATATGTAGTTCATTGCTCACAGCGCGCATTTCATCTTCAAGAATTAATAGATCTGCTGTCCTTGCCCCGATAATGGAGATTACTTCCATACCGGCATCATGAAAAGCTTTAACTTTGGGATACACGGGCGCGATCCCCACCCCACCCCCTATGGCAACAACCCGCCCGGGTGGTGACGGCAGTTCCATCGGCCTTCCCAGCGGCCCTACAAAATCGCTTAAATATTCCCCGACTTCCAGCGTTCCCAGCTCTTTGGTGGTTTTGCCTATTTCCTGGAAGATAATTGTAATAGTGCCTTTTTCCTTGTCGCTGTCCGCTATAGTAAGGGGAATTCTTTCGCCGTTTTCACGAACACGAAGGATAATAAATTGACCGGGCTGTGCTTTTCGGGCAACCAGAGGCGCCTCAATTTCCATCAACTTATTTACTTCAGATAATACTTTTTTTGTTACTATTTTGAACATGCAAGAACCAACCTCCCTTGCGTATACTTTTTTTAACGTTTATCTTCGCCATAATTATAAAAAAGTCCTTTTAAAATTAAAGATGTTAAATAATTTATTAATTGAGAAAATTATGTCAAAAAAAGCTTTGCTTTATTTTCTTTCAGCGTTCGCTTTCAGATCTCTTTTCATCTTATCCAGAATGCCGTTTACAAAACGGGAAGCCTCCTCGTCCTGGTAGATCTTGGTTATTTCAATCGCCTCATTGATGGACACTACTGCGGGGATTTCATCCAAAAAGAGTATTTCAAAAAGGGCAAGCCGTAAGACATTGCGCACTACCGCTGCAAGCCGGTCAAATTGCCAGTTGACCAGGTACCCTGTAAGCATGCGGTCCAATTCTTCTTTCTTTTCCATTACACCATAGACAAGCTTGCTGCAGAAAAAATGTTCTTTTTGGGGTAGACCTTTTGCCCCTTCCAATATATAGGAAATGGCCCTGTGGCAATCATTCTTGCCCACATCTACCATAAAAAGCGCTTTAAGTGCGCATTCCCTGGCCAATCTTCTCTTCAAACTATCCTACGTCCCTTCAAATACAAAAATAAAAAACCACCCTGTTAGAAGGCGGCCTGGAAGTTAATAATGATCCCGCTTGAACCATAACTTTTCCAACAAATTTCCAAGGCCGCCGCCGGCTTCGACTCTGGCCCCGATCAGGATACCGGCCAGGATACAAAGGATAATAAAAATACCCTTCCAGAAACCAAATATTACAATGATTACCGCTACCAGCAGCCCGATCAGCCCGCCGAGAATTTTACCGGGATTTTCTTTTGCAAACCTTAAGAACTCTTCCAAATGATCCTCCCACCTTATCGAACACTCTTTTGAATTTTTTCCTGTGCGATATTTTCAACCAGCACTTTAACTTCCGAAACGTTTGACCCGCTTATCTCCTGAACATATTCACGTACAACAGACTGCAACTCAGCAACAAGCCCGGGAATGGGTATATCAGGCATTACCTTTATGCGCATATAGATTACCAGCCCCTGTTCAGCCGAACCGATACGCGTGCTTACTTCTCGAATACCTTTTATTTTGCGTGAGGCGGATAAAACCATATTTTCAATGGCTTTAAAGGATATTCGTATTTCGCCGACTTCGGTAAAACTGATAATACTGCCGCCGCCCTCTTTCTTTTTTGCACCCGTGCCTGAAAATGCAATCAGCAGTACTCCGATAATTAAGATGACGAACCCCAGGGCGGTATAGTTTAGATCACCTGCATAATTAGCAAAATTAAAAGCGCTTAAAAAAGGAATCTCATTAAAAACTCCCAGAGTCATTAAGATCAAAAAGAGGCCGGCAAGTAAAGCCAGTATTCCAAGCACAATCATTAAGATACGCCTTCCCGTTTCCATAACTGCTATTTCTCCTTTCAAGAAAAAGCAAACTAACCTCCTGTCGGTTTAAGCCCAGGAGGTTAGCGCCGGCAATTTTACTTTGTTGTTTCCTCGTCTTTTTCCTTATTCTGCTGAGGAAAATTAACTCCCTGGACGTGAACATTTACTTTTAATACTTTCAAACCGGTCATGTTTTCAATTGCTTTTTTAACGTTCTCCTGTACTCCCCAGGCAACATCAGGGATGCGTGTTCCGTAGCGGACGATCAGGAAAAGATCAACAGAAGCTTCTTCTTCACCAACTTCAACTTTAACTCCCTTGGAAAAATTTTTTCTCCCCAGCGCCTCGGCAATTCCTCCGGCAATACCACCGCTCATACCCGCCACGCCCTCAATCTCCGTAGCGGCTAAACCGGCAATGATCGATACGACCTCATCTGCAATACGTATTGCTCCCAGCTCGGAAGGAAGCGCACGATCTTCACCCATTGTTTTTCCTCCTTTCAGGACATAAAAAGATACGTTTGTCCTACGGTTATTATATCAAACACATGTTATTCTTTCAAATAAAATCTCCCAAAAAAAACCTGCATTTCTTATTTTTGCTGGATTATCTGCACCTGTTCCCTTGATACTCCGGTTACCGCGGAGACCATTTCAGCCACCCGCAAGAAGTCCTCCTCACTTAATGTATCGGCATATATCATTACAGTTGAAACACCTTTACGGGTAAAAAGGATGGCATCAGCGTAGCCCTGGGCCTTGAGCATATTTTCTATAAGAAGTTCTTTCTCCATCATCTCTACCAGTGTTAAAAGCTGCTGCTCGGCTTCGCGGCGGGCTTCTTCACCAACCTGGGGATTGTTAATCATATCGTTGAGCATCTCCATCTCCTGCCCGCGAACCCTGTCTCTTTCCAAACGATACTCGACAAAAAAAGTATGTGTATCATCAAATGCCCATTGAGAAGGATCTTCGTTAAGATTATCGGCGAGCATTGGCTGCAAAACATCTTCATCCGGAAGCATTTCTATCCGGGTCATCTCTTTTTCCACCCCGGTAATAAAAAAATAGGTAACTGCCGCAACCAGTAAAACGCTGAGCACCCAGATTTTCTTTCTGTCCATTATTGATCTTCACCCCCTTTCAGAACCGGGACTAATTGGCCCCGAGGGGCAGAACAGCAATACGGTGGACCGGTAAATTGAGCAGGCTCTGAATAGCGCGGATTACTTTTAAGCGTAGCAAACCGCTTTCTATTCCTTGGGCCACGACAAGGATTCCGCTGATCCGGGGCATATTTTCACTTAGCAGAAGCGGCCTTTCGCTTCCGTTCCCGTCACGCAACAAAACATAATCCTGCCTGTAAGTAGTCTCATTTATTTCCCGCGTTCCCCCCTCGCTATCGCTCTCAGTCGTCTCACGGCTGCTCTCCTCGTGAACCTGGGCAAAAAAGGATTCCTCGCTTTTTTCAAAATTTATAAATACTTCTACTTTACTGATTCCCTCGATCTGTTCCAGAACCCTCTGCAGCGATGCCGCCAGCTCTTTTTCGTAGGACTCCGCAGATGTTTCCGCAGTAAGCGCCGGTTGGAATTGAGAAGGAGCAGTTTTCGGCGAAGAACTCAAAAAAGAGCTGCTAAACATCAATATTATCCCCAAAATAAGCAAAATCAATAAGATATAATTTTTATTTTTCCCATCCTTTCCTCCTTTCCAGAGATCATTTAGATAAACAAGAATGCTGCTTTTAACTTTTCCCCCGGACACCTCTCTTACCCCCTTCACGGCAAAATTGTTACATATACTTTATCAACGGGAAGGTTGCAATATGCCGACAGATACCTTCTTATTTCCTCAGCCCGGGTATGACGAAGATCACCCGGAGCGGGCCGGTCTTGAGGACCTCCACCCGCCCCTCCCGGGGGTTCTTCTGTTTCCTCCGCTGCGAACAAGCTCCCCTTTTTCCCCATCACATCTACCGAAATCTTGACTTTTTCTACTTTTTCCTCTGTAGCGCTTATTTCTGCAGGCTGCAAGTCCCGGGTTACCACGGCGATATCAGTCAGTATTCCAAAATCCCTGTTATGGGGATTCTCCTCCATGCCGATCTCCAACTGAACCAGCTGCTGGGAAAATTGGCGGGCAAGCTCGGCTTCCAGCAGCTGATATATCCTTTGCCGGTACTCCTGAGGTACCTGCACCATATTATCCCTGTATAACCTCTCTCCCCGCTCAAGAATGGCGTTCAGGTCCTGGTTATTTTCCATTCCTTCAATTACGGGCATTTCCCAGTAGGGGGCGATACGCATAATTTTTTGGATAGGATTAAGCAGTGTGAAGATAAGCAGTATTCCTATAAACACCCTCAAATACTGCCGAAATACCCCCTGGGGCAAAAGCATCTCCAGAAGGGCGGCCAAAAAAATCAGGATGACGATATAACGGATTAGCACGCCGGCAGTACTCAACATTGTTACTCACCTTTTAGTCCTTTTGTTTTAGCGCAGCATCACTACAGCATTGCTGGCGCCGATAATAATGGCAATGCCGATAAAAAAGGCCAGGGCTACGGTAGCCACCGCCGCAAAAACCAGTGACAGGCAGGTGCCCATTGTCTGCAGGGCTTCTCCCAGCGTAGTTTCACCCAGAGGCTGAATCAAGGCACCCGAAAATTTAAAGATAATAATCAGCGCCATGAGCTTGAGCAGGGGGAAAACGACAATGATTGAAAAGATGACCAATCCGGCTACGGTAGCTCCGTTTTTCAAAAGAAGAGAATAACCGATCACCGTCTCCACGGCATCTGACAGCATCTTGCCGACAACCGGGACAAATGTACCGGTCATGAACTTGGCAGTTCTCAAGGTAAGCGCATCCCCTATCCCGCCGGCAACGCCCTGAATTGCGGTCAAACCCAGGAATACGGTTAACATCAAACCGAGAGCCCAGGTGGTTAGATCTTTGAAAAGATCTGCCAGCCGGCTAATCTTAAAATACGGGGAAAAATGATTAACCAGGTAGAGAATCGTGGCAAAAAAAATCAGAGGGAAAATTACATTGCGTACCAACTGGGCCATAAAATTTACCGCAAAGATAATCAGCGGATGAAACAGGGATACCGACGTAATATGCCCCAGGGAGGCCATGAGGGTTAACAAAACCGGCAATAAAGCCAGCATAAAATTAACCATATTCGTCACTGTCTCCCTTCCGATTTCCATCGCCAGTGTAAAGCTTTTTAGAGCAAGTCCAAGCATAACAAAAAAAGCTATAGCTTCAGTTAACCGGGCCACATCCTCACTGCCGAAAGATCCCTGCAGATTTTTTAAAAGCGAAGCTGCCACCGCCAGAATAATGAGCTGGCCTAAAAGATCCAGATTGGCAACCACTTCTGCAAAAAGATAGCGCATAAATCCTCCCAGCAAATCCTTCAGGCGGGAAACCAGCCCGCCGCCACCGGTTTGCCAGATATCGCGATAACTCCAGGTGGGTAAAAATTCCCCCAGTTCCCTTTCCAGCTCTTGCCAGTATTGCTCTACCTGCTCCCACCCTTCCAGGGAGGAGATGCTCTCATCATCAATGTATTGCGTTAGCTGGCCACCTGCCCGGCTTTCTCCCTGAGCGACGGTAAAAGAGACGGGAATTATTAAAAAATAAATGATAAATAAAATGAAGATACTTTTCCTGAAAAAAATAACCTGTTCTCCTCTCCACTAGGGAATAAAACTTATTATGCTCTCCAGGACAGCCATAAGAATCGGTACAGCCATGATGAGGATGATAATTTTCCCGGCAAATTCGATTTTAGCGGCAATGCTGTTTTCCCCCGCATCCCGGCATACCTGGGCGCCAAACTCAGCCAGGTAAGCAACACCGATCACCCTCAAAAGTGTCCTTAAAAAAATGGTGTTGATCTCCGCTTCCAGCGCCAGGTCGGTAATAACATCGATAACCATCCTCAGGTAGCCGAGAACATAAACAACAATCACGACCCCTGCGCCTATAGAAAGCAGATGGGCTATATCCGGCCTGCTCTGACGGATAAAGAGGATACTTACGGCAGCAATAACCCCGAAGCCGACCACCTGAACTATTTCCATAAATAAATCCCTTCTTTTTGGAAACAGGCTCATAGATTAAAAATATTGCGGAAACTGTGAAACAGCTCCCCTATAAGCTGTATTACCAGTAGAAATACGATTACTACTCCAACCAGTGTGAGCAGCTGTGCCTGCTCCTCCTTTCCCGCCTGCTTGAGAACAATATTAAGAACGGAGATAAAGATTCCGATACCTACAATTTGAAATAGGAGATCGACTCTTAAAACGTTCATTTTTATACCCCTTTCCCCGGATATACCCCATACCTTCAGGAGATATCTTAACCGCCTTTAAGTGTCAGAGTAGAAAGATAACCAGGGTCATCCCCCCCAGCAACCCCAGATATTTACAGATTTTATTGTTTTTTTGATGTTCTACCTGGGCTTCCCCGAGGGCCTGTCTCAATAATTCCTGTATTAAAACTATCTGTCTCTGTTGACCGCTTTTATCGCCTCTGCCCCAGATTGAACCCAATCTATCCAGTAAATCCATATTTTTTTGAGGCATATCCAATTCCCGGGTATTTTTTCTTAAAGCGGCCCTCCAGCATTCACAGGCGCTCAACCCCCTGTTTTGCTGCATTAACCTTGCCGCATCGAAAAAAAGAGAACCCACAGGGCGGTTGATTTTTTTTGCTATACTTAAAAATGCCTGCGGCAACGGCGTCAGACCGTAGTTAACCTCCGTAAGGAACATCTCCAGAGCCATTAAAAGTTCTTCAAGGAGGCGTACCCGGTTGTAATACATCAAGGACAGGTTCAAACCAAAGAGATAAGCTGCAAGAATAATCAGCGCTGCACCTGACATCTTTAGATACATATTATTATTCCTACTCTCTTATGCTGCGGGCGGAATAAAGGGGCAATCCCCTTTCCCCCTCCACGATCATTTCCAGCGTGCCGGGACCTCTGCTATTGCTGAGAAAAACAAGACGCTCAAAATAATTGTTTTCCAGCATTAACCCCAGGACAGGCCGGCGGCAGATTTCTTCAAGGGTGGACCCGTGTGCGGACGCTATGACGGACACACCGACATGGACAGCATCCTCGAGCGCCCTTATATCCTCTTCCCTGCCTATTTCGTCAGTGATAATAACCTGAGGGGAAAGCGAGCGCAGCATTATCATGATGCCTTCCGCCTTGGGACAGGCATCCAAAACATCCGTCCTTATACCTACATCAAGCTGGGGAACGCCCTGATAACAACCTGCAATTTCCGAGCGCTCATCCACTATCCCTACCTTTTGGCCGCCCTGTCCTAAAATACCGACCCCGTTGCTGATCAGCCGTGCCAGATCCCTTAATAAAGTGGTCTTCCCTCCTAGCGGCGGGGAGATAACCAGGGTATGGTAAATTCGGCCTACATGGCGATCAATCAAGAAAGGCAACACCTTTTCGCCTGCTCCTTTGATTTGCCGTGCTACACGGAAATTTAAAGAAGATACGTTGCGCAGGGTTTTTATGCTACCTGATTCGACTACAAATCTTCCCCCCAACCCTACGCGGTGTCCTCCCGGAATAGTCAGATATCCCCCTCTCATCTCCTCTTCACAAGCGTAGAGGGAATAACTGCTTATCAGCTCCAGCGTGCGTTCCAGATCTTCACCGGATACCATATAGGCTTCTTTTACAGATGCTACCGGTCCCCTTTTGCCCAGATATGATTCGCCTCCCGCCCAGTAAATAATCAGCGGCCGGGAATGCCTCAGACGGATTTCTTCCGTTTTTGATAAGAGATCTTGCGGCAAAGATTCAATAATAGAGCGCACTCGCGGGGCCAGAAATTGACATATTTGTTTTTTAATAATATTCCCTGGGTTATGCACTCGCTTCACCTGCCAATTACTCCTTATGGAATAGATATTTCAAAAGCTATTCAATTATGCATGCAACCATGGAGCTATTTTTCAAATAAAAAACTCCCGGCCGATAAAGCCGGGAGCATTTAAGCTTCAAGGAATTGGGTTGTTAAGCATCCCCTTCTTGATCATTTCCCTCATTCTCCTGTTCGTCCAGATCCTCTTCCCATTCTTCATCGTTTATGAATACTACGCGGCCGCAGTTGGGACAGAGAACTTCGAGCGATTCTTCATCTTCCAGAATGTCTTCATCGATAGCCACTTCCTGGTGGCATTCCGGACATTCAACTGTAAAACCAACGTCATATTCATCGTCATCTTCTTCATCATAATCGTCATCGTAGTCTTCAATGTCTTCGTCATCATCTTCATCATCGTCTTCGTCGTCTTCAAAAAAGCCGTTTTCCAGCTCTGTCAAATCTTCATCTATCGCCTCAACATAAGAAAAAAGTTCTTCGTAATCATCTTTTATGGCTTCCACTGAGTTTACAATGTCATCAAGGAGATTAATAATTTTTCCGATTACCTTGCCTTCCTTTGTATCATCGGAAATCTCCAACCCATCAGCCAAACCACGCAGGTAACCCATTTTTGCATTAAGATCTTCCATTAACAAAACCCCCTTAGGAAAAATTATTGTTACCACTGTATTCTTAACTAAACTCGCTCAATATAAGCACCTGACCGGGTATCAATGCGCAGAAGATCACCTTTATTGATGAAAAAGGGAACCTGCACCACAAGTCCTGTCTCCAGCTTTGCCGGTTTGCTCCCGCCGGCGGCCGTATCCCCTTTAAACCCGGGTTCGGTATCCACAACCTCCAGCTCAACGGTATTGGGCAGCTCCAGACCAATAACCTCTTCTTTAAAAAATAATATATTTAGGGGCATATTTTCTTTCATGAACTTTAAATTATCCCCAAGGTAATCAATATTAAGGGTGATCTGTTCATAGCTTTCCGTATCCATAAAAATATATTCTTCTCCTGAACTGTAGAGATACATCATTTCTTTTCTTTCGATTATAGCCCGGGAAACCTTTTCCCCGGCCCGGAATGTCTTTTCTGTAATTGCGCCGGTGCGTATGTTTTTTAAACGCGAGCGGACAAAAGCAGCACCTTTTCCCGGTTTGACGTGTTGAAATTCCACAACTGTATACACTTCTCCGTCCAGTTCAATAGATAAACCCGTATGAAAGTCATTTGTAGATATCATAACATTAGATCACTCCCGGCTAAATTTATTCTATTACAAACCTTTTACCGGTATTAGTCAGGTTCTGCACGCCGTTAGAGCGCAGAACAACCAGATCCTCTATCCTGATCCCTCCCCACCCTTCAATATAGATACCGGGTTCAAGGGTAAAAACCATTGCTTCTTCCAGCAGGCCTTCCCCTTTTGGTGAAAGGGTGGGAAGTTCATGCACCTCAAGGCCAACCCCGTGACCCAGCCCGTGCCCAAAATACATCCCAAAGCCCAGCTGCTGGAAAAAATTGCGCACGAGGGTATCAGCAGCAGAAGCCTTCTGGCCAGGTTTAATCGAACTCAAAGCCATCTCCTGGCCCTGGAGGACCATATTATAGATCTCCTGCTGTTTTGCTGAAGGGGCTCCGAAGAGAAACGTGCGAGTCATATCCGAGCAGTAACCTTCATAAACAGCGCCGAAATCTACGGTAACCGGCTCTCCCTCTTTGATGATTCTGGAGCCGGCCGTTCCATGTGGCAGGGCGGAACGTTCGCCGGAGGCGACAATAATCTCAAAGGGCAGCTTTTCCGAGCCGCTTTTGCGCAACCGGTACTCCAGCTCACCGGCCAGATCCAGTTCACTCATTCCCGGTTTAAGCAAAGGCAGGATCTTTTGGAATGCTTCATCGGCAATACGGGCAGCTGTGGCTATCTTTGTTATTTCTTCCTCTTCCTTAACAGCCCGCATTACCTCGATGAAATTAAAAAGAGGAACGATTCTTCCATCGCCGTGATAGGAATTTTTAAACTGGTGGAATTCGCGGAGGGATATATGAGCCTCTTCCAGGGCAATATTTTTTAATCCTTTTTGGGAAATAAGCTGTACCGCAGCCGAAAAATCTGCAGTGCTGTTGACCCGCACAACCTCGAATCCGGGTGCTTGCTCCCCGGCCTGCTGCAGATAACGAAAATCAGTATAAAGCAGAGCATCCTCGGCAGTCAAGAGCAAAAACCCGCTTGTTCCCGAAAAACCGCTTAAATAAAATACATTGGGACGGTGTGTTACAAGTAAGGCATCGATATTATTTTCTGCCATTTTTTGCCGTATCTTAGCTACTCTATTGTTTAATGTTAGCACCCCCATTCCTGTTTCCATTCTTTACTATTTCCCATAACTTATGTGTAAATTCAACTTTGAGAGGGAAATTCCTGCTAAAATTTCAAAAGATCGTTAAAATAATGACCGGCGGATTGTTTCCTCTAATACTCCTGCCAGTGTTCCGGAGGGTTCCTCGATATCCTGATCCGTCCGGTAACCGGAGTCATAATAATATAGATCTTTTCTCCGCCGGACGTTTTTAAAATTACCGTCCCGCCGCTGCTGGGGCGCCCAAGCATGTTAAAATGAACAGAAGGCGGCTTTCCTGGAAAAGTCGTCATACCTTCAAAAGAAATGCCCCGGGGGAGTTCTATTGTGCTGTTTTTTTGGGAGAAGCACAGCTCATAACTATTGGAATAGACGTAAAAAACCACTTTGTTATACCCGCCCGCTATCGCTTCCTGGCGGGCAAGGCGCAGGTTCCCCGCCAGGATCCTTGCCGCCCCATCAAGCTTCCAGCGGGAAAGGTCCCCTGCCCGGGGCAATGCTACTGCGGCCAGCACCGCCAGCAGGGCAAGGACTGCCAGGAGCTCAAGCAAGGTAAAGCCCTTTTCTGCGACATTGGGGACTGCGACATTGGGGACGGTTCTCGCTGTCGCATTTCTACGGTTTGCAACAAAGGAGACGACAGAGGGGACGGTTCTCGCTGTCGCATTTCTACGGTTTGCAACAAAGGAGACGGATCCCGCTGTCGC
>JAAYOY010000103.1 GCA_012520035.1 Bacillota bacterium | reverse complement strand
CCGTGGCTGCGGCAAAGCAACTCCAGGGTAAAGAACTCTCCTTTAACAATATTAATGACCTTAACGCTGCCTGGGAGCTGGTAAAAGAATTTGATGAACCTACTGCCGTTGCCGTGAAGCATGCCAACCCCTGCGGCGTAGGCTCCTCTGAAACGCTTGCCGGGGCTTATGTCAAAGCTCACGATGCGGATCCGGTTTCCATATTTGGCGGGATAGTGGCTTTGAACAGGGAAGTGGATCAGGAGACAGCCGCTCTAATGTCCAAAATTTTTCTGGAAGTCATAGCGGCTCCGGCTTTTTCTGAAGAAGCCCTGAGAATTCTTGGCCAGAAAAAGAACGTTCGTCTGCTGGAGATAGAGCTGGAGCCTTTGGTGAACGGCAAACAGGGCCGGGATTTTAAAAAAGTCAGCGGGGGGTTGCTCTTACAGGATGACCTCCGGGAAATATATCTGCCGCAGGAGTGGCGTTGCGTTACCAGCAGAAAAGCTACGGAAAAGGAGATTAACGACCTTCTTTTTGGACTCAAGGTTGTCAAACATGTGAAATCAAACGCAATCGTCATCGCCAAGCGCCGGCAAACCCTGGGCATAGGGGCGGGACAGATGAGCCGTGTGGGAGCTGTGGAGATAGCCGCAAAACAGGCGGGGGAAAATATAAAGGGGAGTGTGCTCGCCTCGGATGCCTTTTTCCCATTTAAAGACGGTGTAGAAATAGCGGCGGCCGGGGGTGTAACGGCTATCATCCAGCCGGGTGGTTCCGCCCGTGACCAGGAAGTAATTGAAACCTGCGAAAAATACAATATTGCGATGCTATTTACAGGAAAACGTTATTTTAAGCATTAATTGAACCTGATAACCAAGGAGGTTTTTTAAGTGCGCGTTCTTGTTGTGGGAGGAGGAGGCCGGGAACATGCCCTGGTCTGGAAGCTGTCCCAGAGCCCTGAAGTTGAAAAAATCTACTGTGCCCCGGGCAATGCGGGGATTGCATCTCTGGCTGAACGCGTTCCTATTGAAGCGGGAGAAGTAGAAAAGATACTGGATTTTGTCCGGGCAAAGGAAATTCATCTCACAGTGGTCGGCCCGGAGGCACCCCTTATGGCCGGAATAGTTGACCTGTTTCACGAAGATGGAAGGTTAATTTTTGGTCCCTGTAAAGAGGGGGCAAGGTTAGAGGGAAGCAAGGTCTGGGCAAAACAATTTATGATAAAATACGGTATTCCCACTGCTGCATATGAAGTATTTCATAATGCTGCGGAAGCTTATAACTACCTGCAAAAAGCTTCATACCCCCTGGTAGTAAAAGCTGACGGGCTTGCTGCCGGTAAAGGTGTTACCGTTGCAAAAAAATACAGCGAAGCAAACAAAGCGGTCCGCCTCATCATGGAAGAGAAGGTTTTCCAAAGTGCGGGTAACAGCATTGTAATTGAGGAATGCCTTGAGGGTGATGAAGTATCCGTTTTTGCCATTACCGACGGCGAATCATACATAACACTTCCTTCCGTTCAAGATCACAAAGCTGTCTATGAAGGCGACTGGGGGCCAAACACGGGTGGTATGGGGGCTTATTCCCCTGCGCCGGTTTTTACGGAACAGCTGGCGAGGATAGTTGACGAAAAAGTGTTTCAGCCATTGATCAGCGGCCTGAAAAAGGAGGGCATCTCCTACCGGGGAGTGATCTTCGGGGGATTGATGCTTACCGCGGACGGTCCAAAAGTGCTTGAATTTAACGTTCGCTTTGGGGATCCGGAAACGCAGGTGCTCTTGCCGCGACTCGCCTCCGATCTATGCCCCCTGCTTTATGAAGCTGCCAGAGGCAATCTTTCTACCGTGGCTCCTCTCCGCTGGTCGGAGGATGCTGCCGTATGTGTTATAATGGCCTCCCGGGGTTATCCTGGAAAGTACGAAAAAGGGAAAGAGATCCAGGGTCTTAATGAAGTAACAGGTCTAAACAAGACGATGGTTTTTCATGCCGGGACCGCTTTTGAAAGTAATAAAACCGTGACTGCCGGGGGAAGGGTCCTGGGGGTTACCGCCTGGGACCACTCTTTAAAAGCTGCCGTGGAAAAGGCCTACAGGCTTGCGGAAACCATAAAGTTTGAAGGTGCTTACTATCGCAGGGATATTGCGCACAGAGCTTTCAAATAGGCATACACAGAACATGCGACAGGGAGAACCGTCCCCTATGTCGCATAGGGGACGGTTCTCCCTGTCGCATTAAGCGATGAAAGGATGATTGCGTATTTATGGAGAAAAATGAGGCTGCCGGGCGTTTGGAACAATTAAAAGAACTAATTAACAGGCATAATTATTACTATCATGTTTTAGATAACCCCCAGATAAGCGATGCGGAGTTTGATCGTTTAATGAAGGAGCTTCTGGAACTGGAGAAGCTTTATCCGGAACTGGTTACACCTGATTCTCCCTCTAAACGAATCGGCGGTATGCCTGTATCGTCTTTTCAGCAGGTTAAACACCTGGTTCCGATGCTCAGCCTGGAGAATATCTTTGCGGAAAGTGAACTTAAAGATTTTTACCGACGAATCGGAAGGGTATTTAAAACAGGGGTTATTTCCCTGGTCGGCGAGCCCAAAATAGACGGGCTTGCTGTTTCCCTCTATTATGAAGATGGAGTCTTCAAAAGGGGATCGACAAGGGGAGACGGTTATACCGGGGAGGATATTACGCATAATCTGCTGACGATCCGGAGCCTTCCTTTGCGGCTGAAAGAGGATATTACCGCTGAAATAAGGGGTGAAGTATTTATCCCGCGAAAAGATTTTCTTTTGCTGAACAAAAAACGGGAATCGCAGGGGTTGCCCCATTTTGCCAATCCCCGTAATGCTGCCGCCGGTTCGCTGAGACAGCTTGATCCCAGGATTGCGGCGGAGAGGCCGCTTGATGCTTTTATCTATTCATTAATTGCTCTTTCCGGGACAAAGGAATTAAGCACACACTGGGATTCGCTACAATATCTAAGGGAACTCGGCTTTAAAGTTAATGATAATATTTCCCTCTTAAACGGTTTGGATGAAGCCCTAGAATATTGCCGTTTGATCGGTGCCAGGCGCCCGGAGCTGCCTTATGAAATAGATGGTGTTGTCCTGAAGGTAAATGACCTTGAGCGGCAGCGGCAACTTGGTCATACCAGCAGGGCTCCGAGATGGGCTGCAGCCTTTAAATTTTCGTCCGAGGAAGGGATTAGCCGTATAAGAGATATCGTGGTAAATGTAGGCCGGACGGGAACAGTGACACCTGTAGCAGTTCTTGAACCGGTTCTAATCGCAGGCTCGGTAGTAAAAAGAGCAAGTCTGCACAATGAGGATATCCTGAAAGAAAAGGAAGTATTGATCGGGGATGAAGTCGTCGTCCACAAGGCGGGAGATGTTATACCGGAAATTGTAAAAGTTTTGAAGGAGAAGAGGACGGGTAAAGAAGAAACCTTTTCTATGCCGACCATTTGTCCTTCCTGTAACAGGGGCTTAACACGCCTGGAAGGTGAAGTGGCACTAAGATGTGTAAACCCGGCCTGCCCTGCACAGTTGATTGAACGCATCAAACATTTTGCGTCCAGGGGTGCCATGGATATAACCGGCCTTGGAGATTCCCTGGCCGAACAGCTTTATGTTTCCGGGCTTGTGAAAGATGTAGGCGATTTGTATTTTTTAAAGAAAGAGGATCTGGTAAAGTTAGACCGGATGGGGGAAAAATCTGCAGAGAATTTATTAGAAGCGCTGCAGCAGAGCAAACAAAATGATCTTTTCAGGTTATTAGTTGCCCTGGGGATCCGCTTTGTTGGAGAAAGGGCAGCACGTATTCTGGCTCTCCACTTTAAAAACCTTCACCGGATTGCTTCTGCCACCTTTGAAGAGATTACCATGCTGGAGGAAATAGGTCCAAAAATCGCCATTTCATTACAGGAATTTTTTAAGCAGCAAGAAACAAAAGATATTCTTCAAAAACTGGAAATGGCCGGGGTAAATTTTTCCCTATTAGAGGGGAATAAAGAAACAGCTGCTGATAATAGTTTCAAGGGACTCACGTTTGTTCTAACCGGAGCATTAACTAATTATACGCGCCAGCAAGCGAAGGAACTGATTGAATCAAAAGGAGGCAAAGTAGTTAACAGCGTTAGCAAAAATACCGATTATGTATTGGCAGGGGATAATCCCGGGTCCAAGCTGGATAAAGCAAAAGAATTGGGTATAAAGATTTTATCGGAGGAAGATTTTAGCCGGTTTAGCAATCGCAAAACCTAGTTTTAACATATTCATAATAGTAACAGAGCCCTGTTACTACTTCTTATTATAGCCGGCAATTCCTTAAGATAAATTATTTTGAAGCTCCTTTTATATTATGCCGGGGATGTTCTTTAACCAGTTTGATGGCTTTGGCAATTGCACCGATGACATCAACGTATTTTTGCAATTCGAGCAGATCTGCGCGGGCATAAGAGGCACCCTTAGGAGTAACCACATAGCGGGGGGGAAGATTATTAAGCGCTATTGCCGCGACATCGAGCCGGCACTGTTCACAGGTGCACATGCTTTCTTTGCCCATAAATTCCTCTATTGCTTTTAATACGGTTTCTTCCATCAAATTTTGTAAAACAGGCATTGTTAATCTCCTCCTAAATATTAATTTAATAATATATATTTCGACGTGCCGGTTTCTTACTCCTGCAACATTATTCCATTGGAGGTATTATATTTATTCTTGCACAGTAAAATATTATTTCCTGTGATAGCAGGGGAATCCTGCATCGAGGTAGAAATGATATAGGAGAAACATAATTTGAAAAACTCAAAATAATCAGAACAACAAATGCAGGCCAGCGTGGCGGGGGAATTGCACAAGCCATGAAAGGAGCAGATGTAGTCATCGCCCTTTCCGCCTTGCCTGTATGACCTAAGGAGATTCTATGGAGCAAAAGACGGTAAAAGGACCAAAAACGTCAGTCGGGGGAGCAACGGCTGATCTCAATAGTATTTTACGTCTTCTGGAACGGGAATATCCCCATGCCGAAACGGCTTTGCGCTATGACAATTCCTTTCAGTTGCTGCTGGCGGTTATTCTTTCCGCCCAGACAACTGATAAACAGGTGAACAAGACTACGGAGAAGCTTTTTCAAAAAATAAAAGAACCCTGGGATATCTTGAAGATGACCGTGGCGGAACTGGAAAAGATTCTCCAGGGCTGCGGGCTGTACAGGCAAAAAAGCAGGCAGATTATGGAGACATCTCGCATTTTGTGCCAAAGATACGGGGGAAAGTTACCCGGAACTCTAGAGGAGCTGATGACCCTTCCCGGCGTAGGGCGCAAAACAGCAAATGTGGTCTTAAATAATGCTTTGGGTATCCCAGCTTTTGCCGTGGATACCCATGTGGGTCGCGTAGCGCGGCGCCTTGGTTTAACCGTGGAGAAGAACCCCGGCCTTATAGAAAATGATCTGTGCCGGTTGGTGCCCAGGGAGCTATGGGGTAAGACCCATCACAGATTGATCACCCATGGGCGCAGGGTCTGCCGCGCCCGAAAACCATTATGTGGGAGCTGTTTTCTTTCCCCATACTGCCTTTACGGGGGGGCTGGCAAGCATCCTCCCGCGCAAGGGCGTTAAATATCGCAACTACATTTTCTTTAGGAAAGCCTTGACAATCTCAGAAAAAATGTTTTTCTAAGAAAGGAGTTTGTAGTATGCATTTTATAGGTGTAGAGAGGTATTGGAACCCTTATTTAGAGACGCTGCCACCCAAACAATTAAGAGATTTTCAGTTTAAAAAATTTAAGCGCATAGTAGAATGGGGGTATAAGAACTCCAAGCTCTATCGACGGCTTTATGACCAAGCCGGGTTTAATCCGGATAAACTGCAAGGCTGGGAGGATATCTCCAGGGTTCCTATTTTGCAAAAAGAGGATTACCGCACTGCTCAAGCCAAAGAGCCTTATCCTTATGGTGACAGTCTCTGTGTACCGCTCGAGAAGGTCACAGAGTTTCACCAGACCAGCGGTACAACCGGTCAGCCGGTTTACCAGCCGGATACCTGGGAAGACTGGGAGTGGTGGAATGAAAGCTGGGCGTATGTGTTATGGGCGATGGGTTTTCGAAACACCGACCGGGTATTTATCCCCTTTGGCTATAATGTATATATGGGCTCCTGGGCCGGACATTATGCCTGTGAAAAAATAGGTTGCGAAGTTGTTCCCGGGGGTATTCTTAATACAGAGGAGCGTTTGCTAAAAATAAAAGAACTAAAAACCACGGCGTTAATGGCCACTCCGACTTATGTTTTAAGCATGGCGGAGGTATGCCGGAACAAGTTAAATATTGACCCTAAGGATCTGAAAATACAAAAAATTCTTTGCGCCGGAGAGCTTGGTGCCAGCGTCCCTGCTATAAAAAATCGTATGCAGGAGCTCTGGGGAGCCAGAGTATATGATCATGTCAATGCTACAGAGGTCGGCGGATGGGGTTATGAGTGCTCGTTTCAGCCCGGAGGCGTGCATGTCAACGAAGCCCTGTTTCTGGTTGAACTGGTGGATATAAATACTGGAGAACCGGTCGAGGAGTTGCATATGCCGGGTAAAATAGTAATTACCGCTTTTGATCGTTATGCTCAGCCCTGTATACGGTTTGATTCCAAAGACATCGGGATGTGGGGAAAACCATGTGAATGCGGTCGCACATTTCGTATATTAAAAGGCGGCGTTCTGGGACGGGTAGATCATATAACAAAAATAAAAGGGGTTTTATTTAACCCGGCTTCGGTTGGAGAAATCGTTCGCGCTATACCTCAGCTTGCTGATGAATATGAACTAATTGCAACAAAAAAAGGAGCTACGGATGTAATTATTTTAAAAGTCGAACTTGTTCCAGGGGCAGATGCCGGCCAGGAAGATGTGCGGAAAATGTTATCCAGGCAACTGCGTCTGAAAACGAATCTTTCTTTTCAAATAGAGTTCCTTAAATATGGAAGCCTGCCGCGGCCTGAAATTAAGATCAACCGCTTTAAGGATTTAAGGGATAATGTAGATTATTATGAACGTGAGTAAAATGGGGCTCCGCATGTAGTATGTTAGCCTTAATGCATCCCTCTTAATGCATCAATGTAAAGCTGCATCTTCCGGTAGATTAAAACCACTATCCATTACGGCTACGGCCTGCTGAAATGGATAGTGGTTTTTTATGCAATTTTAATATCCTCGCTCTTGTTTATATGACTTTTTAATATTAACTGCTATAAAATATTAGGCGCCTGGGGCAGGATAGCTGAACCATGGAAGGGGTGAAATAATGTCCAAACAGTTGACAGATGTTGAAGATGTTCTTGAAGGTGCGGTTAAAAAACACGGTTTGTCTGTGGTTCCACTGTTGCAGGAGATCCAGGAACATTTTCGCTATTTACCGGAAGAAGTGCTGCGAATGCTTTCCCGGAAAACCGGAATCCCTCTGATAGATATCTATCATGCGGCAACATTTTATAATTCACTGTCTTTAACGCCGCGGGCCAGGCACCAGATTAGCGTTTGCGCCGGAACTACCTGCCATATACGGGGAGGCGGAAAGCTTATTGAGGAGATCTTTCAGCTATTGGGTATACGGCCCGGGGAAATCACTTCCGACGGTGAATTTATGCTTGAGACGGTGAATTGTCTCGGTTGCTGTGCTTTTGCACCTGCAATGGTAGTCGATGGGAAGTATTATGGAAACCTTAATCCCGGCGAGGTGCGAGAAATCCTTAATGCTCTCAGGAAAAAGGCGGTGTCCTAAGAACGAAAAGGGCAGCAGTAGAGCATCAGGGAATTTTTTTATACCTTAAAAAGTTTTATTTTCTAAAAAACTGTTTTGCATTAAAGGGAAAAGGCATGTATGAGATTTAAGGTTAATTGCCAATAAACCTTATTGGGGTTGAACCATTATACAAGGAGCTGAACCATAATACAACGTTATCGTTAGTCAGATTCCTGCTGCAAGGGGGTGTGTTGATGAACACTGGAATAAGAAGTAAGTTAGCAAAACCGGTTGATCTGAAGAACCTGCGGGAGATGTTGAAGGACAGGCTTGACCCAAAAAAGCAGCGTCTAGTGGTCTGTGGGGATACAGGTTGTTCAGTTTGCGGTTCGCGCGAGCTGGCGCCGGCAATTGAGGAGGTACTCCAGGAGCGCGGATTGGCAGGGAGTGTAGAACTGAAGGTAACCGGTTGCCTGGGTTTCTGTGAGAAAGGGCCTCTGGTGCTTGTTTTCCCCGGAGCTGTTTTTTATCAGCAGGTCCAGGCGGAAGATGCTGCTGAGATAGTGGAGAAAACTGTTTTGCGGGGGGAGATTGTCGACAGGCTTTTATATACGGATCCGGCGGACGGCCGCAAAATCACCTGCGCTTACGACATTCCCTTTTATAAACTGCAAACCCGCACTCTTCTGGAAACGGGCTGGTATATCAATCCCCTTGATATCGATGATTATATCGCCCGTGGCGGGTATGCTGCCCTGGCTAAAGTACTTGACGGAATGCCTCCTGAGGCTGTGATAGCCGAGATAAAAGAGGCAGATCTGCGCGGAAGAGGGGGGGCGGGCTTTCCTACGGGGCTCAAATGGGAATTCTGCCGTGCGGCTGCCGGGAATGAAAAGTACATTCTCTGTAATGCCGATGAAGGAGATCCGGGCGCTTTTATGGATAGAAGCCTGCTCGAAGGTAATCCCCATGCGGTCCTGGAGGGGATAATCATCGCAGCTTATGCGGTTGGAGCAAAAGAAGGAATTATCTATATCCGTATTGAGTATCCGACAGCCGTCCTTAAGATCGAACAGGCGGTGCGGCAGGCCCGTGAGCTGGGGCTTCTTGGGAAGAACATCCTCGGCTCCGGCTTTGATTTTGAAGTAATCATCAGCAAGGGTGCCGGTGCATTTGTCTGCGGTGAAGAGACCGCCCTGATTCGCGCTGCCGAGGGGAAAGTCGGCGAACCGCGTCAAAAACCTCCTTTTCCGGCGAATGCGGGTTTCAGGGGAATGCCGACCGTGATCAACAATGTTGAAACATTTGTCAATGTACCTTTGATTATTAATCGCGGGGCTGCTGCTTATCATGAAACCGGCACTGAGAGCTCCGGCGGGACGAAAATATTCTGCCTTGTCGGCAAAATTAATAACTCGGGCCTTGTAGAGGTTCCCTTCGGAACTACATTGAGGCAGATTATTTTTGGTATCGGCGGGGGCATCAAGAACGGAAAGCGTTTCAAGGCTGTGCAAACCGGTGGTCCTTCCGGCGGGTGCCTCCCGGAAGAAATGCTCGATTTAAAAGTTGATTTTAAAGATCTCGCCCAGGCGGGCTCTATTATGGGTTCCGGCGGCATGATTGTGATGGACGAGGACACGTGTGTAGTGGACCTGGCCCGTTATTTCCTGCAGTTTTTAAAAAGCGAATCCTGCGGAAAATGTTTTTCATGCCGTGTGGGGATTCAGCGCATGTTGGAGATCTACGACCGCTTAACGACCGGTAGCGCTTCCATAGAGGACCTCGATCTTCTGGAGGAACTTGCGGTAACGGTAAAGGACACCTCCATGTGCGGGTTGGGCCAGACTTCGGCCAACCCTGTTTTGTCCACGCTTAGGTATTTTCGCGATGAGTACCTTGCACACGTAAGGGATAAACGCTGCCCGGCGGGGGTTTGCCGGTCCCTTTTCCGCTACAGCATTGATCAAGATTCGTGTATCGGATGCGGTTCCTGCGCCGAGCAATGCCATGCAGGGGCTATCGTAGAAATGGAAGAAGGCTGCTATAGCATTAATCCTGAACTGTGTACCAGGTGCGGGGCTTGCGTGGAGGCCTGTGTTTCTGATGCGATTACGAAAGGATAGGGGTGAAAATAGTGGTGCAAATGACGCTGAACGGGCTCAGGATAGATGTGGATGAAGGGATGACCATTCTCGAGGCTGCCCGGTTTTACGGCATGAACATTCCGACCCTTTGTTACCTGGAGGGGTTGAGTCCCTATGGGGCCTGCCGGCTCTGTTTGGTAGAAATCGGCATGCCCGGGCAGTCGAAGTTAGTAACCTCCTGCACATACAGGGTAGAAGAAGGTCTGGTGGTGAGGACCGATTCGGAGTGGGTTATAAAAAGGAGAAAGATGCTCATCGAGCTCTACCTGGCGACCTGTCCCTCGTCTAAAGTTATCCAGGACCTGGCATCAAAGTACCATGTTACTACAGTTCGCTTTACCCCCTGGCACGAAGACTGTATTCTCTGCGGGCTCTGTGTGCGCATGTGTGCCGAACAGATGCAGGGAAAGGCTATAGGGTTCGCCCACCGGGGAAGCAATCGCAGGGTTACAACGCCGTTTGATAAGGAATCCGAGGTATGCCGTTTATGTGGAGGGTGTATGTATGTCTGCCCCGCCTGCCAGAGCAGGTGCCAGGGGCCGCAGGAGGAGCAGCCGGTATGCAACGCTTGCCTTAACCTGCAACAGCCCTGTTTGGACTATTTTGAGGATAAAATGTGCTTTATGGATCCCTGTGTGGCATGTGAATTAGATGCAAATAGAGAAGTCAAAGCAAAAAGGAGGCCGTAAGATGAGTTTTTCGAGAATAAATTCCAGTGCCGCTACTCTATCTAAAAATCGTACTGAGGATTCTATCAACCGCCTGAGCGGGATGTGTGTGACCTGTATTGACGGTTGCATCGGAATGTGCGAGGTCGGTAAATCCGCTTACCGCGGGCATGAGGTTCTCTATCCGCAGCCGTTTGGGCTTATTAGTACAGCTTCAGAGAAGAACTACCCTGTTGACTACTCTCACTTTTCTATAATGGGGACAACAACCGGGGCGATGGGCATAGAACCGGACAGCGACAAGGCTATTTTTTCTTCAGTAAACCTGGAGACGAGGCTGGGACGCGATAAGGGAATAAAGTTGAGATTCCCGATGGTAATTTCGGCAATGGGGTCAACCCGTGTAGCCAGCATGAACTGGAACGGTCTTGCGGTGGGCGCAGCGCTTTCGGGGGTAATCGTTACGATTGGTGAGAATGTCTGCGGTATGGATCCTCAAGTAGAGATAAAAAACGGGAAGGTTGCAAAAAGCCCGGAACTGGCCAGGCGTGTAAAGCTCTTCCAGGAGTGGCAGACAGATGGTTACGGGGACGTTGTTGTCCAGGCAAACGTGGAGGATACCAACCTGGGAGTGCAGGAGTATGCCATACAGGAGCTCGGGGTCCGTACCGTGGAGATAAAATGGGGTCAGGGTGCCAAGGATATCGGCGGTGAGGTAAAGATAAACGATCTCGAACGCGCGCTTACTTTGAAAAAAAGAGGATATATCGTGATTCCCGATCCGGAAAACCCACAGGTTGCAGAAAAATTTAAGCGGGGCGCATTCAAAGAGTTTGAACGCCATTCACGCGTTGGTATGGCTGAACTGGAGACGTTTGTCCGGAGGGTGGATGAACTGCGGAAAGCAGGTGCAAAATACATTTCCCTCAAGACAGGTGCTTATCGGCCTGCGGATCTGGCCCGGGCTATAAAGTTCTGCTCGGTGGCTAAAGTGGATATGCTCACCCTGGACGGTGCAGGAGGGGGGACAGGTATGAGCCCATGGAGAATGATGAATGAATGGGGTATTCCGCCTGTTGAGCTTCATTCCCTTGCTCATAATATCTGTGCCACTCTGGCCGCGAAGGGTGAATACGTGCCGGATCTGGTATTTTCCGGTGGTTTTACGATGGAAGACCAAATATTTAAAGGGCTGGCGCTCGGTGCACCGTATGTGAAGTGCATCGGTATGGCCCGCGCACCCCTGGCTGCGGCAATGGTGGCGAAGACAATCGGCCGGCAGATTGGAGAAGAAAATCTTCCTGTTTATGTAGAGCGTTTTGGAAGGAGCAGGGAACAGATCTTTGTAACCGCTGCCGAACTTAAAAATATGCTTGGCGACGAAAGGTTTGAGCAGGTTCCGACGGCTGCTATGGGTGTCTATACCTTCTGTGAAAGGTTGTCACAGGGGCTTAAGCAGATCATGTGCGGAAGCCGCAAATTTGCCCTGAGCTATATTTCGAGGGATGATATTGCCGCTTTGACCAGAGAGGCAAGCGAAGTAAGCGGGATTTCCTATATTATGGAAACCGATCAGGAAGAAATAAGCAGGATCCTGGAGGGTTGAACCACAGCCATGCTGTAATTGGTTTTTGGTAAAAGTTTATAGCCAGGAAAGGAAAGGAATCCACTCACTGTTTATATTTCGCATAAATGCTAAATGAGTTAAAGGGGCCGTCCCTTAGTAAGGAGGCGTGTGCATGAATACGAAACTGGTTGACCATGTAACTGCTATGCTTGAGGATTCTTTGCGTTATACCGGAGAAAAAATAGGGGATACAGGTGCAATCAGACTGCTCAAGAATAATGATGCTGATGCACTTGGGTACTTTCGATACAGGCTGGCTATGCAGGTTGGCATTTATCTGGGGGAAACCAGTGAGCATGTTTTAGAAGTATTCCTCTACCCCGAAATGCCGGACGAAAAAATAACGGTTACTTTACCGCTAACAATGATTGTTCGCGTAAGAAAACATACTGCTGCTATTGAATCTATCGCAGATGCTTTACAAGACGTCCTTCTTGCCGAATACCGGAAAATGTTTTCCCCGCAAGCTGACGGCTTATCAGTCTTATTAAACGTATACTTTCTAGACGAGGATGATTTTCTGGGACGGAAGGGCCTTTCCGCAGCCGTCGGTTCTTTGTATACTCCCGCACTTCGGGTATGGAGCAGTCAGGGATGCCGGAAGTAACCGGCAGTAAAATAAATAAAACATACAGCCGAATGCGGTATGAGCTATAGAGATGGTTTTTCTCAAGCTGCCTGTAATAGTAAGTAGCTGTCTGTATTACTATACTATAGAATTAGGTTCAAGTAAGACAGTTTTATGGTATAATAAAATTAATAAATCAGTCTTCGTCTGGCAGGGGAATGAGAAAGGCAGTGATGCTCGTATGAGGCATCAAGCTAACCGGCGCCGCAAAATATCTGAGAGACGTTCAATTACTCTTATCTTCAGCAAGCTTTTAGAAGCTTTTGATCTTGATACCTTTCTTTCAAATACAGCATCTCTGTTAAAAAGTGTCCTGACTGGAATCGATGCGGTTATTGTCTACCTCTATGATGATTCCAGAAAGCAGCTTATTCCGGTATCTGTCAGTGGTTTTTCCAGTGAACATGTTTTGTGCCTCGAAGTAGAAGCAGCGTGCTTATCCGTAATTGCGCAGGTTTTTAAAACAGGAAAGCCTTTTGTGCAGACAGGGAAAGGAACTGTAAAAGCGCTTGCGGGTTGTATAACCGGTGATGCAGATTGTTATTCGATGAAGTCTCTTTTATGTGTTCCTATGGACCTAAGTGATGGTACCCGTATCGGGTGCCTTCTGTTTTTATGGACTGTTTCCGATAAATTATCCCCGCGGGACCTTGGTTTATTTAGGAGAATAGCTAAAACTATGGGGCCGTTTGCTTTTAAGGCGGAAACCTTGAGGCAGAGTCAGGAGAAAAAATATTCAAGTTTAGTCTGTACCCTGTCCCACGAGTTGCGCACTCCGCTTACCTGTATTAAAGGTTATGCTACAACATTGCTTGATAATAACGGTGAGTGGAACCAGAAGGAGAGAAACGAATTTTTGAAAATTATTGATGCTGAAAGCGATACAATGAAAGAACTGATTGATGACCTTATGGAATCTTCCATGATCGAGTCCGGTCTGTTGAGCGTGAAAAAAGAGCCGGTTCTTTTAGCGCGAATTGTGGAAAAAGCTGTTGGCGATGCGCGGTTACGCACTGCGAAACACAAATTTATAGTCAGCATACCAAAGAATTTTCCGGTTATTGAGGCCGACCCTGTCCGTACCAGGCAGGTCCTGGACAACCTTTTGGAAAATGCAATAAAATATTCTCCGGAAGGTGGCCTTATTGTTGTACAGTGCAGGGTTGACAACAGGGAAGTAACGGTAAGCGTAGCGGATGAAGGGGTGGGGATAGCACCGGAGCACTTAAACCGACTCTTTGAAAAATTTTACCGTGTTAAGACCGATCTTGCCGGAACGGGTCTGGGGTTACCCGTCGCCAGTGAGATTGTCGAAAAGCAAGGTGGGAGAATATGGGCAAGCAGTACCCCCGGCAAGGGAAGTACCTTTTGTTTTACGTTGCCTCTAACCGGGACAGGTCCCGGTATTCACACAGTAAAAAGCCCGAACTGGGGAAAGGGAGGCGTGTAGTATGAAAAAACCGACCATCCTGGTAGTAGATGACGAATTACGTCTGGTAAGGCTTGTGCAGGCAAATCTGGAAGCCCGGGGTTATACGGTCTTATGCGCTTATGATGGGGGCGAAGCCATACGCAAGGCTGCAGTTGAGAACCCTGATTTAATTATCCTCGATATTATCCTCCCCGGTGATTTAGATGGATATGATGTATTAAGGCGCATACGCTCTTTTTCCGGGGTGCCGGTTATTATGCTTACTGCAAAGGCTCTGGAGAAGGATAAAGTAAGAGGATTTGAGGCCGGAGCCGATGATTACCTGACCAAGCCCTTCGGCTCACAGGAGCTTTTATCAAGGGTAAAAGCGGTTCTTCGCCGTTCGGGAGGGGCTCCGCAGCCACAGGAAAGTTCTTTGTTTAAATGTGATGATCTTATAATAAACTTTGACCAGGCGTCTGTTGAAATATCCGGCCGGAAAGTGGAGCTTACGTCTACTGAATTTCGGTTATTAAGTGAATTGGCGAAGCATCCGAATCAGCTCATTTCTCATCAGGAACTCCTCACCCGTGTCTGGGGTTCAGAATATCGCGATGAAAGGGATTATTTGCGTGCCTACATCTGGCATCTGCGTAAAAAAATTGAAAAAAACCCGTCCAAGCCGGAGCATATTATATCTCGTATCGGGCTGGGATATATGCTTAGATGCCCGTGTCCCTAGATAAAATATTTCCAGACAAAACCTTTACCGAACAAAGAATTTCCAAAACAAAAGCTTTCCCAAACAGCTATACTTTATTAAATATATTATTCCGGCTCCCCGAATTTATCCAAGTAATCTTCATGAGCGTACTGTATAACCTGATAAGCTTCGTCCTTGCCGTAGACATCTACAATTTCGCAGTTATTGCTTTTGCTTCCCGGAGTGTGTTTGTAGGTCAGGAAAAAGTGCCGGAGCCTCTCTATAACCCCTCTGGGGCAATCCTTGACATCCTGCCACCCTTCATAAAGAGCATCATCCTGCAAAACGGCGATGATCTTATCATCGGCTTCCCCATCGTCAATCATGCGTAAACCGCCGATAGGATGTGCTCTAAGGAGAATATCCCCGTGTGGTATCAGCTTTTCGGTAAGCACACAGATATCCAGGGGGTCCCCGTCACCGACCAAATGTTCATATCCGCTTTTTTCGATACAAAACTCAGCCACTTTTTGTCCACAATACGTTTGCGGCAACATACCGTACAAAGTAGGATAAATATTGGAGTAAACCTGTGGCCGGTCCACCTTGAGGAGGCCGCTTTCCTTGTCCAGCTCGTATTTTACCGTATCGCTGGGGACGACTTCAATATAGACGTTAACTGTTGCAGGGCGCTTAGAGCCTAACGAAATGCCATGCCAGGGATGAGCTCTGAAAAACTTTCTCTCTGAATGGATTTTTTTCTCCTTTTCCGTCATACGGTTTGTCATCTCCTTCCGTTTTCTTTTTATTAGATTATATTATATTAAAATAAAAGACACCAGCGTGTTATAAAACCGACTGGTGCCTTTTTTGTTTACCTTAACTGTCTCAGCAATTTTTTTGCTCGGTGCAAATACTGTAAGAATGCATTTCCTCATCTATTTTATCCCAGTGGCAGTGTCTGGATACTATATTTTTTATGAGATTAATTGTCTCGGTGTCATCAGGTAGAATTTGCCGGACAACTCCCTGCAGCATTTTTATGGTGTTGTATGTATCGTAGTGAACTAAAATTACCGGGATTCCCTTTTCGCATGCCCGCGATATTACCCTGACATCGGGATACAACCCCCCGGTAAGAATTAACACGGAGGTGCTTGATTCCAGGGCACATAACGCCATGTCGCTGCGGTCTCCTCCGGTGATTACCGCTTTGTTTAGACCGCGCCTCAGATAACGCAATGCCCCTTCGGTTGTCATTGCCCCGATGCCGATGTCTTCAACGACCGCATCCATATTGTCCTCGCCGGTGAGAATTTCTCCCTGGAGCGCTTTATAAAATTCAGCGACAGTTGGGAAACTGGTCGATGGGTTTGTGGGGATAATCCCCAAAAGTGAGTAACCTTTTTCTTTAATAATGGGAGCATAAACGTTTCTAACCTTATCCATCATTTCCGGACTAACATCGTTCAGTATGTTTCCTATCAGGTAAAGCCCCTTGGCCTGGATAAAATTATTGTAAAACAGTATTTCATCCAGATCGTTATCCCTGCGCAAATTGGTAATATAGATTACAGGAGCTTTCCACCTTTTGGCAAGACTAAAATCGTCAAGCGAAAGGGAGAAACCTGCGCCGGGCGACTTTCCTCCCTCAATCATCACAATCTCTGTATTATCTGCAATTTCTCTAAAACAATCATCCAGCATTTCTTCCATTTTATTTATGATAAGCCCGGAATGGTCCGAATGTCCAAAGATATATGTAGATTCATGGCTTAACGGTCCCATGCGCTCGGGTTTACAGTTTAGCCCCAAAACCTGTTTTAACAACATAATATCTGCGTCATGGCTTTGGTACAAGTTATGACCTGTCGTTTTTGGTTTAAAAAAGCCCACTTCATTTCCTTTCTCTTTCCAAAGCAGTGAAAATGCCAATGCAATTGCTGTTTTGCCGGCTCCTGATTTGCCCATTAGATATAATTTTTTTGACAAAATTAAGATCTCCTTTCAGCAAGCTGGTCTATTAAAAGTTCCTTTTGCTCTTCTACTGGTTGCTGCTGGATGTTGATTTCGTGAGAGAGCGTAATTTTTACATCAACTGCGCAGATACCTTTTTCATAAACCATCAGGGGGTTTATATCCATTTCTTTAATTTCCGGAAACTCTAAAACTAGATGCGCCAGTTTAAGGGTGGCCTCTTTCAATGACTGAAGATCGAGGGGGCTTTTTCCCCTGAATCCCTTTATCAGACGGTATGCTTTCGTTTCACTGATCATTTCTTCTACATCTTTTTCGGTCAGGTTTGCTGCTAACCTTAAAGATACATCTTCAAAAAGATTTACATAGATCCCTCCCAAGCCGAACACCAGCATAGGGCCAAACTGAACATCATAGGATGAACCGATAATTGTTTCCGTTCCCTGTGGCATCATTTTTTGTACTTCGACTCCATAAAGGGGTGCGTCGGGCAAAAAGTGCCGTGCCCTTTGTATGATATCTTTGAATCCCTGTATGACTCCCTGGGTATTATCCACTCCTACCAGAACCCCACCGATGTCGGTTTTGTGCAGAATCTTCGGGGAGGCAATTTTCAGGACTACGGGAAAACCTATTTGTTCTGCTATTTGTGCTGCCATTTCGGGTCCCTTGGCCAAGTAGGTGGGAGCACACTTGATCCCGAAAGCCTCAAGAATTTGCGCACCTTCATGCTCAAGCAAGACTACTCTTCTTTCTTTAAGGGCGTCATAAAAAATGGCTTTTACCTGTGCTTTTTGCATATTATTTACATAAGAAGTCTCTTCTAATCCTTCTATTACTGAAGTTTTTTTACGGTGAATATTTTTTTGACGTAGAGCTTCGATGCTTTGAACATATTTTACCATGCCATTCATGGCAATTACAGCTCTTTCAGGGAAGGAATAGCAGGGAAGTCCGGCTTTGCGCAGGAGGGATATCCCTTCCTGCATTTCTTCTCCCCCCATAAAGGCAGATAAAATGGGTTTTTCGGGATACTTCTCAAAAGTATCTTTGATAGCTTGCGCTAATTCCACCGGGGGAGCAGTGGCAGGGCAGAGCAGGGTTATTATTCCATCCACTCCGGGATCGTTGATTACTTTTTCCAGGGAAAATTGGAAGCGCTCCCGTGGTGTATCTGCCAGGACGTCTACAGGGTTGTAGACACTGCATTCGTAGGGCAAATAATTTCTTAACTCTTTGCTGGTTTCTGCAGTAAATCTTGCCATCTGCATGCCCAGTTCTTCGATCTGATCTGTGGTAAGGATTCCAGGCCCACCGGAATTTGTTACTACCGCTATTCTATTTCCCTTGGGCAGCGGTTGATTGGAAAAGGCAGCGGCCATATCAAACATGTCTTCCATGCTGCTTGCCCTGAGCACTGCACTTTGTTTAAAGGCAGCACTGTAGGCCTTATCCGCTCCTGCGAGTGATCCTGTATGAGAAGAAGCCGCCCTTGCTCCGGAAGAACTGGAACCTGATTTCAAAATAATAACCGGTTTTTTGAGGGAAATAGAACCGGCTATATCTAAAAATTTTTTCCCATCGACTATATCTTCCAGGTAGCATATAATTACAGCGGTGTTTGGATCCCAGGCGGCGTATTGAAGAAAGTCTATCTCATTCAATACTGTTTTGTTACCAAGACTGACAAAGTGGGAAAAACCCAGTTCAAGCAATTCGCTCATGTCCATCATTGCGACGAGCATTGCACCGCTTTGGGAGATAAACGCCACATTCCCTTTTTTTGAAAAACTCCTGGCAAAGGAAGCATTCATTGGGGTATGGGTATCGATTAGCCCGACACAGTTTGGACCCAGCAGGGCGATATCGTTTTCCCTGCAAAATTCCTTCAATTCTGCTTCTAATTTTGCGCCTTCAGGTCCTGTTTCTTTGAAACCTGCTGAATAAACGATAATAAAATGAATACCTCTTTTACTGCAGCTTTTTGTTATCTCTAAGATTGCTGCAGCGGGAAGGGCTATAACCGCCAGGTCGACGGTTTTGTCCGGCGGGATGTTTTCAACTTTATCGTAGCATTGATACCCCAGGATTTGTTCCGCCTTGGGGTTGATTGGATAGATCTCTCCCGCATAACCGCTGCTTTGTAGGTTTCTTACTATAGCGTATCCTACTTTTCCAGGTTTGGACGAGGCTCCTATAACAGCTATTCCTCTTGGGGCAAATAGTTTATGAAGTTGATGATCTTTCTTTGACACGAGTATTTCTCCTTAAATGAAAATATAGTAGTAAAGGAAAAGATGTGACAGTACTGCCATAGTACAGAGACAAAGATTTTTAGAAGCGCTTCCAATAAAATTATACCCGATAATTCGACATAATACAAGAGGCCACTTCTATTTAGTAAATTTAGCAAATCTTTTTCTTTGTTAAAGGAAAACGGGAAGAGGGGAAGAATTTTTCTTTATTATATGGTTTTATATTTTGTGCCTGGGATTGTAATATTCCATGTTATTATAAGGAAGAAAAATCAATCAATCCCAGGAAAGGGGAGGAAGAAAATGACTGGGAAAAAGGGCCTGCAACCTGACAAACTTTGTAAAAAATGCGATGCCGCCTTGTTTGAGTTTGAGACTACTGAAGAGATAATACCGCTGGAAGGTATCATCGGACAGGAAAGAGCAGTAAAAGCGGTGGAGTTTGGGTTGGGGATTAAAAGGCATGGATATAACATTTTTATTACCGGGCTTACAGGTACGGGAAAGACCAGCTATGCGCAAACTGTTGCCCGTGAAAAGGCTGCTAATGAGAGAGTACCGGATGACTGGTGCTACCTTTATAATTTTAAAAATCCCGGGGAACCTATGGCACTGAATTTGCCGGCCGGGATGGGGAAGATATTTGTAGCTGATATTGATAATCTTCTGGAAGAATTAAGGGAAGAAATCCCCAAGGCTTTTAATACAGAGGAATATGAACGTCAGAAGGGTAATATTCTCAAAGAGTTCCAGGAAACCAGAAGCGCCCTCATGGAAAAACTTAATCTTGTTGCCCAGGAAAACGGATTTTTATTAAAACGAACAGGAAGCGGTTTTCTAAGTGTTCCCCTCAGGGATGGACAGGAGATGAGTGAAGAGGAATACAGCCGGTTGGAACAACCGGAAAGGGAAATACTGGAAAAAAAATCAACTGAGATTCAATTAAAAGCGCTGGAAATCTCCAGGCTTATTCAGAATGAGGAGAAGAAGCTGAAAAAGCTTATTAAAGAACTGGAGCAGAAGACCGGGCTCCAGGCTGTGGGACATCTTATAGATGAGATTAATGAAAAATATAGAGATTACCCCAAAGTGATTAATTACCTTGAAGAATTGAAGGAAGACATTTTGGCAAATTTAAACGATTTCAAAGAAGAAGAGGATGATAAGCAACTACCTTTTCTCTGGGTTAAACAGTCCACCACTACTACAAAATATAATGTAAATCTTTTGATCGACAACAGCGAATCCAGAGGAGCTCCCGTAGTCGTGGAGAATAACCCCACCTACTATAACCTTATCGGGCGCCTGGAACATGAAAACCGTTTAGGCATGGTTACCACGGATTTTACAATGATTAAAGCAGGCGCGCTGCACAGGGCTAATGGTGGTTATCTAATCCTGCAGGCCAAAGATGTGCTTCTTAATCCTCAGTCCTGGGAAGTCTTAAAGCGCGTTTTGAAGACAAAAGAGATCCGCATTGAAACGATTGGTGAACAATATGCCCTTTTGTCGATGACGACATTAAAACCGGAGCCTATCCCTCTGGATGTTAAAGTTATTCTTATTGGAAGCCCCCTGCTTTATCATTTGCTGTATCGCTATGATGAGGATTTTAAAAAACTCTTTAAGATAAAAAGTGATTTTGACGGAGTTATGGATCTTTCTGTCGAAAACATGACCAAAATGGCCAACTTCATCTCTGCAAATTGCCGGAGTGAAGGTTTGACTCATTTTGACCGTTCGGGTGTGGCCAGAGTGGTGGATTACAGCGCCCGGTTAGCCGAACATCAGGAGAAGCTTACCACGCGCTTTAATGAAATAGTGGAGATTCTTTATGAAGCCGATGCCTGGGCGGCGCTCGAAAATAGCCCTTACGTAAGGGCGGAACATGTTGATAGGGCTGTAAGGGAAAAAAATTACCGCTCTGGCAAATATGAAAAGAAACTGCTGGAGATGGTGGAAGAGGGCCAGCTGCTGCTAGATTTTCAGGGGGAGAAAGTGGGGCAGATTAACGGGCTGGCTGTTATCGACCTGGGCGATTATACCTTTGGACGTCCTTCGCGTATTACCGTCTCTACTTACCTGGGCCGCCGGGGTATCGTTAATATTGAAAGGGAGAGCAGGATGAGCGGTCGCATTCATGATAAGGGTGTGCTTATTATCAGCGGATATCTGGGGGAAAAATACGCACAGAGTATACCGTTGACGCTCTCAGCGAGTATTTGTTTTGAACAGTCTTACGATGGTGTGGATGGGGATAGTGCTTCAAGCGCAGAATTATATGCCCTGCTTTCCAGTCTCAGCGAAGTTCCGCTCCGCCAGGGTATTGCCGTGACAGGTTCGGTAAACCAGAAGGGTGAAATTCAGCCTGTTGGAGGAATTACCTGGAAAATAGAGGGGTTTTTTAAAGCCTGCAAGCTGCAGGGGTTAAGCGGTGACCAGGGAGTGATCATTCCCCATCAAAATATAATCAATCTCATGCTGGACGAGGAGGTTGTTGAGGCTGTTCGCGAAGGAAAGTTTCATATTTATGCCGTTAAAACTGTAGAGGAAGGAATGGAGATATTAACAGGAATGCCGGCAGGCGAACGGGGAGAGGATGGGAAGTACCCCGCAGGGACAATCAATTATCTTGTAGAGCAAAAATTAAAGCTGTATTACGAAATGCTGGGCAGGCAGGGTAGAGAGCAGGAAAAGGCGGGTGAGCAGAAGGGCGAAAGTGCCCCGCAGGAAAATGAAGATACCCCGCAGGAGGATGAAGATAATTCGCAGGAAGACGGGAAGATGATGACCATTCGCAAAAAGGGGCCGAATAAAGATTGACTGCAGAAAGGGGTGTTAAATTGCAGCCATACCGGGGTCTGGCCAGTATCTATGATTATCTCCTGGCGGGGCTTGATTATGAGGAATGGGCGGATTATCTGGAGCAGATTTTTGAACGTTTTCAGATAGAACCGTGCGGAAAGATCCTGGACCTTGCCTGTGGGACCGGCAATTCTACCTTACCCTGGGCCAGGAGAGGTTATGCTGTGTGCGGGGTGGATATCTCGAACGAGATGCTTGCCCTGGCCAGGAGAAAAGCCCATGATAAAAACCTGGAGATTACCTTTTACCAGCAGGATCTGCGCCGGCTGGATCTGCCGTTTCAGGCCGATGTGGCTGTGCTCTACCAGGATGGGCTGAACTACCTGCTAACTAATAAGGACTTAGAAAAAGCCATGTGCAAAATCCGCTCTGCTGTTCGCCCCGGGGGGTATTTTATCTTTAATTTGAACCTGGTGGAAAAACTTCCGGTTGGGAGCCGGCCGGAGGTTTCCTGGCTGGAAGAGGAGGGGCTTACCCTGGTCTGGGAGAGCGTCTATAAGCCGGTTGAAAAAATTTGGAGGATGAAGCTGGTTGCATTTGTTCAAAGGGATGGAGGGCTTTTTGAGAAGATTGAGGAAGAGCATATGGAGCGCTCTTATTCCCGCGGAGAGCTGGAAACTGTCATTGCCCGAACAGGATGGCGGATGGAGGCCTGTTACGGCGGCTTTACCCTGTGTGAACCACTGCCGCAGGAGAGAAACATTTTTTTTATTATTAAGCGGGAGGAATGATCTTTTTTCATGCATATAGTACTGATCGAACCCGAAATCCCCCAAAATACGGGAAATATTTCCCGAACCTGTGTCATGACGGGTTCTACTTTGCATCTGGTAGGAGAACTCGGTTTTTCCATTGAAGACCGTTACCTGCGGCGAGCTGGGCTGGATTACTGGCCGTACCTGACTTTTTACCGCTACCCGGACTTTGACAGTCTATTACAAAAGCACCGGGAACATCGTTTTTATTTCTTTACAACGAAAGCGAAAAAATCCTATACGGAAATTTCCTATACAAATAATGATTTTCTTGTTTTCGGCAAAGAGACAGCCGGTCTTCCTCCGCAAATACTGCAGAAATGGCAGGACAACTGCTTGAGAATACCCATGGTGGATAATATTCCGCGTTCCCTGAACCTTTCCAACGCCGTGGCTGTCGTTCTTTACGAAGCATTGCGGCAGAAGGGTTTCCCAGGAATGAAATAACATAAAGAGCATTCTGATAGCCATCCCGCATAGAATAAAAGAGAAGATAAATTTTTGCTAATGATCTGATTGCGGGGTAAGGAAAGTGAAATATGATGAACTGGGCTCCCTTGTCTGTTGTCTTCTCCTGGCTGTGGGGATGCTTCATCTGCCAAAAATTGGGCTTTATTCTCTTGAGGGCATTTTTGTAACCTCCTGGACTTTCGTTTGCGTTTTGGTAGCTGCTGCGTTTCTGAAAAATATATTCTTGCGCCGCTAGATCAGCTCCTCATCTGCTGATTTTTTTGCCTGAAGATAGTAAACCAGAGTTTCCCCGAGAATAACCGCTTCTACATTCAGGTGAAAGCGCTTATCGTCCATTTCCACAATGCGGTTGTCCAGGATATTAAAAACCAGGGGGTAGGGCAGTGCCAGGACTTCCTGCCCCAGCAGGCCTTTAACCAGGTCGTATACCTGGCGCTTTAATTCCGGTTCTACGAAAGTGTCACCATCGTGGCTGATTTCCAGTTTGATCTCCCTTACTGTTGGTGGTAACAGCCTTTCCTGCTGCTCCTCGATTTTTTTTATTTGCTCGTTTTTTTCATAAAGTTCCACTTTGAGATTTTCTTTTTCCCAGTAGAGCTTTTCCAGTTCCCTCCCCTGGAATGAGTGCATAATCATGGCACCGACCAGCAATCCAAGTATAAAGAAGGCTGCATACCGTTTCAAGTTAATTACCTCCGAAGCAGGCTTTAAGCAGTATATAACCCAGGTGTGAGCCTCCAAATGCGCAGACAATTAAAGCAAGTTGTTTGATGATCTCGGCCGGCTGGCCGCTTAAGAAACCGATCTCAATTACACGGAAGGCAGTAAATGACCCTCCCAGGGCGCTGACCAGCGCCCATATTTTTAACCTTTCCGCCAGCTCTACGATGCTGTAAAAAGGGGGCTGCCCGGCGGATAAAAATCCCGCCACTGACCCCAGGATACTTCCGCCCAAAATAACCCCAAGGGCAATAAAAAAAGTGGTAACAAGAGTTGCTGCGTTGGTGGACATTTTCACCCCTCCCTTACCGATATTTATTCCGATAACAACAAACTAATACCACCGGGGCAAGCTGACCCCCAAAAGAGGTTTTTTCATCCAGAAGTAGAAATATTACGAGAGAAAATGCAATACTGGAGGAAGTCATTTGTTCGTTCATCTTCATGTTCATACGGAGTACAGCCTGTTAGACGGGGCGGCACGAGTTAAGAATGTTATCGGGAAAGCCTGCCGGCTTGGAATGCCGGCGGTTGCGATTACAGATCACGGCAACATGTACGGGGTTATAGATTTTTACAAAGAGGCTAAGAAGCAGGGAATAAAGCCGCTCCTGGGTTGCGAAGTGTATGTGGCGCCCAGAAGCCGTTTGCAAAAAGAACAGGGGCGTGATGACTCCAGATACCATCTGGTTCTCCTGGCGAAAAATATAAAAGGCTACCGCAACTTGATGAAGCTGGTTTCGGCCGGTTATCTGGAAGGTTTTTATTATAAGCCGCGTGTTGACCGGGATCTCCTGAGCAGGCACAGCGAGGGTTTGATTGCCTTGAGTGCCTGTAAGGCGGGTGAGATCCCCGTATTGCTGCTCGCGGGGGAAGATGAGAAGGCCCTTCAAACCGCTCTCTGGTACCGGGATCTCTTTGGCCCGGGGAATTTTTACCTTGAGCTGCAGGATCACGGTCTTGCCGAGCAAAAAGAACTCAATCAAAAGTTGATGGAGCTGGGGAAGAAGGCGGATATACCCCTTGTTGTATCCAACGACGTTCACTACTTGGAGCGCGGTGATGCAGAAGCGCATGATGTGCTGCTCTGTATTCAAACGGGCAAAACCGTAGATGATGAGAGGCGTTTGAAATTTGAAGGAAGCGAGTTTTATTTTAAAAGTGAGGAAGAAATGCGTCAAACATTCAGCGGCTATCCCGCTGATGTTTTTGACAATACCGTAAAAATAGCCGATCAGATTGAGCTTGAGTTTGAGTTTGGGCGGATGTACCTGCCCCCTTATGAAATACCTCCGTCTTATTCCAGTGCGGGAGAATATTTAAAGGCCCTCTGCTATGAGGGTTTGGAGAAAAAATATCCCCAGATAACTCCAGAGATTAAAGAGCGCCTCGATTATGAGTTGAGCGTCATTGAACAGATGGGCTTCGCAGGATATTTCCTTATTGTCTGGGATTTTGTACGTTTTGCGCATGACAATGGTATTCTTGTGGGACCTGGCAGGGGTTCGGCTGCCGGGAGCCTGGTGGCTTATGCCCTTTCGATTACCAATATCGATCCTTTGCGTTATAATTTGCTTTTTGAAAGGTTCTTAAACCCCGAAAGGGTGACCATGCCGGATATCGATATTGACTTTTGTTACGAGCAGCGGGATGAAGTAATCCGCTATGTTGTTAAGAAGTACGGGGAGGATAAAGTGGCACAGATTATTACCTTCGGCACCATGGCGGCCAGGCTGGCGGTACGGGACGTGGGTCGTGCCCTCAACTTTTCCTACGGGGAAACAGACCGCATTGCCAAAATGATTCCCTTTGAACCGGGGATGACGATTGACAGGGCGCTGGAGATGAATAAAGAGCTGCAGGAGCTTTACGCAGGGGATGATCGATACCGCTTTTTAATTGATACATCACGGGCAGTGGAGGGCCTGCCCCGGCATTCCTCGACACACGCTGCCGGAGTGGTTATCTCCGGAGACCCACTGGTGGAACACGTGCCTTTGCAAAAAACTCCTGAAGGATCAATTGTTACCCAGTTTCCCATGGGCACCCTGGAGGAGCTTGGACTGCTGAAAATGGATTTTTTGGGCCTGCGCACTTTAACGATCATGGGCGAAGCTGTGCGCCAGGCAAACTCCCGGCGTGAGGGCGGGAAGAAGCTGCAGCTTGCTTCTATCCCCCTGGACGACGCTGAAACTTATGCCCTCCTTTCCCAGGGGGATACTGCAGGTGTCTTTCAGCTGGAGAGCAGCGGTATGCGTTCCGTTTTACGTGAACTTAAACCCGGCAAATTTGAAGATATTATCGCTGTTGTGGCACTTTACCGGCCCGGCCCGATGGAGCAGATCCCTGTTTTTATTGAAAACAAGCACGGAGTGCGGCAGGTCAGCTACCTCCATCCTGAACTGGAGCCTGTCCTCAAAGAAACTTATGGCGTTATGGTTTACCAGGAGCAGATTATGGAAGTGGCTTCGAGGATGGCAGGTTTTACGCTCGGACAGGCGGACCTCTTGCGCCGTGCAATCGGGAAAAAGAAAAAAGAAATTTTGGACGAGCAGAGGTTAATTTTCATCAAAGGCGTAGTGGAGAAGGGCTTTGACAAAAAATTAGGGGAAGACCTGTATGATCTGATTGTTAAATTTGCTTCCTATGGTTTTAATAAGTCGCATGCTGCCGCTTATGCCCTGATCGCTTACCAGACTGCTTACCTCAAGGCGAATTATCCCTTGGAATTTATGGCTGCCCTCCTGACCGGGGTAATGTCCAGCAGTGAAAAAGTGGCGCTCTATATTGCTGATTGTCGCCGCATGGGGATTGAGATATTACCCCCGGATGTAAATGAAAGCGATATCAATTTTACAGTGGTTGATTCGAGCCATATCCGTTTCGGCCTGGCTGCGGTAAAAAACGTGGGGAGGGGCGCTATCGAGGCCATTATTGAGACCAGAAGCAAGGAGGGAAAATTTACAAGCCTACACGATTTCTGCAGCAAGGTTGATTTGCGCACCTGCAACCGCAAGGTGCTGGAGAGCTTGATTAAAAGCGGCGCTTTTGATTCTTTGGGAGGTGCACGATCCCAGTATCTGAATATTTTAGATGATGCCATGAACTACGGCCACCAACTGCAGAAGGACAGGTCAAACGGGCAGATATCCATGTTTACATATCTGGGTGAAACGGGAGACCTGGACGAACTGGATGATCTGGGTATTACAGGGGATGATCTCCCTCCAATTCCCGAATTTTCTCCAAAAGAAAAGCTGGCGCTGGAAAAGGAAATGGTTGGCCTGTACATATCGGGACATCCTCTGGACCAGTACCGCCTGATCTTGGATAATCTCCGCGGGGTTGTACCCCTTGCCGAACTGCGCGACCTGGGCGAACGCCGGGATGTATCCATCGCCGGCATGATCAGCTCTGTTAGGTCAATATATACCAAAAAAGGGCGCCCGATGTCTTTTCTCAAGGTGGAGGATTTTACCGGAGAAGTCGAGGTGATTGTTTTCAGCGATCTCCACGAGCGCTATCAGAGTGACCTGCAGGAGGACAGGGTTGTCCTGATTAAAGGATATACAGATTTTAAAGAAGAGGAAGAGGTAAAGATCATCTCCAAAGAGATCACTTTTTTCCCTGCCGAGGCCATGCAGCTGATGATCAGGATCCGTGACGGTATTTCGATTGGTGAAATGCTAACTTTGAAAGATATTCTGACTTCATTCAGCGGCAATACCCCGGTTTATCTTTATTTTGAAAAAAACGGGAAGATGCTTCTTACTGGCCAGCAATACTGGGTTAGCGAAACTGAAGACGAACTTTTCAGGCGTATTGAAAACTTGCTCGGTCCCGGCTGTCTGAAAATCCAGCAATTAGCAGCCCGGTAAACTATTTTTATGGATTAAACTGTCTTTCTACGCAAATACTGAGTTAAAGGACAAATAAGCAGAAGGTGAAGCAGTTGAACGGAGAGGAAAGAGTAAAAAGAATTGCTGTCCTGACCAGCGGTGGGGACGCTCCGGGGATGAATGCCGCCATCAGAGCGGTCGTCCGTAAGGGAATTTATCACGGCCTGGAGATTTATGGTATCAAAAGAGGCTTTAGCGGTTTGATTAACCGGGATTTATTTCAGATGAAACTCGGTTCAGTTGCGGATATCATACACAGGGGCGGGACAATACTGCATACGGCCAGATCCCCTGAATTTCTAACGGTGGAAGGGAGGCAGAAGGCCAGGAACTTTTTACTGGAGGAAAAGATAGAAGGGGTGGTTGTAATCGGCGGTGATGGTTCATTCAAAGGGGCAAATGCCCTGGAAGAAGAAGGTATTGCTACTGCAGGGGTCCCTGCCACGATTGACAATGATATTCCCCTGACGGATTATACTATTGGTTTTGATACGGCTGTTAATACCGTAACTGATGCGATCAACAAGGTAAGAGATACAGCCACTTCACACGAAAGAATCTTTGTTATAGAAGTTATGGGCCGCAGCTCCGGCCAATTGGCGCTTTTTGCCGGGCTGGCCGGGGGAGCTGAATCGATTATTGTTCCTGAAGATCCAATTGACGTAGAGGAGGTCTGCAATCGCCTCCTGCGGGGGATAAAAAGAGGAAAATTGCATAGTGTTATTCTGGTTGCTGAAGGAGCCGGGGGAGGGCTTTATGTTGGTGAGGAGATTAAAAGGGTTATCCGGATGGATGTGCGTGTGATTATCCTGGGGCACCTGCAGCGGGGCGGAACTCCCACGGCTTTTGACCGCATTTTGGCCAGCCGCATGGGGGCTAAGGCTATTGATTTGTTGTTGGAAAGAAAGAGCGGCCGGGCGGTTGTCTGCCGTAACGGTTGTATAGATTCCGTAGCTTATGAAGAATTGCTATCCAGGAAGAAGTTATCCTGGGATGATTATCATTTGGCGGAAATACTTGCAAGATAACAGGAGGTTATCAAAATGAGGCGGACAAAAATCGTCTGCACGATTGGTCCGGCATCGGAAGATCTGTTAACGATAAAAAAACTCATTCAGGGCGGCATGGATGTAGCCAGGTTAAATTTTTCACATGGGAATCTCAATGAGCACACCGCCAGAATTGCAAAAGTTCGCGAGGCCGGTAAACAGTTGGGTAAAAGGATTGCCATCCTGGTGGATACGCGCGGCCCCGAGGTCAGGATCAAAACCTTTGCGGAAGGAGAAATTGAGCTACAGGAAGGAGAAAAATTTACTTTAACAACCGAAGATATTGAGGGCGACAGCCGCAAAGTAAGCATTAATTACCGGAATTTGCCGGGTGATGTACACCCGGGAGACCGAATATTAATAGACGATGGTTTAATTGAACTGAGAGTGGAGAAGGTGTTTCCCGGGGAGATAGAGACGGTAGTTATCCACGGGGGAAAGCTTTCCTCTCGGAAAAGTATTAATTTGCCCGGCGCTACGCTGAACATACCATTTCTTTCACCGGACGATAAAAGGGATATCGAATTTGCTTTCGAGCAAAATGTTGACTTTATTGCCGCATCTTTTGTCCGCTCTGCTGAGGATATTATTTCTATCAGGCGCCTGGCAGAGGAAAACAGGGTAATAATAAAAATTATCGCTAAAATTGAAAACTATAAAGGGGTGGAAAACTTTAAGGAAATCCTCAAGGCCGCCGACGGTATAATGATTGCGCGCGGCGATCTGGGGGTGGAAATACCGGCGGAGGATGTTCCGCTGGTGCAGAAATCTATTATTGCGGCTTGCAACCATGCTGGGAAGCCCGTTATTACCGCGACACAGATGCTTGACTCCATGATCAGGAATCCCAGGCCGACCCGTGCCGAAGCGAGCGACGTGGCCAACGCTATTTTTGACGGGACCGACGCGGTAATGCTTTCCGGGGAAACGGCGCAGGGGGCTTTTCCGGTTGAGGCGGTTGAGACCATGGCGCGTATAGCCCTGCGGACTGAGAGGGCGCTGGAGTACAGAAAAATACTCGAACACTTTGAACCTGCTGCGCATATTTCTGTTACCGATGCCATCAGCTATGCTACGTGCCGTGCGGCGCAGGAACTTGACGCCGCGGCGATTATCTCCGCTACTCAATCCGGGCATACGGCACGCATGGTATCCAAGTATAAGCCCAAGGCTCCAATTATTGCCGTCACCCCGTCAGAGAAGGTTGCTTCCGCCCTTTCGCTCACCTGGGGGGTTTATCCTCTGTTATGCCCGCCGACGTCCCAAACAGACGAGATCTTTAATACTGCTGTAAGTGTGGCTCTGGAGGCGAAAGTAATCAAAAACGGTGATCTGGTTATTTTAACCGCGGGGGTTCCGGTGGGTGTTCCCGGAACGACAAATTTTATGCGTATAGATACAATCGGGGAGGTGATTATCCGGGGGCAGGGTGTTGGCAAAACCGCCGTAACAGGCATTGTTCATGTGGCCAGCAATGAAAAAGAAGCGCTGGAAATGGAAGAAGGGAAAATACTTGTCTGCAGCTTTACCAATAAAAATTATCTGCCGGCGATGGAGAAGGCTATTGCGATTGTGACCGAAATGGGTGGCTTGACTTCACATGCCGCTATAGTCGGCCTGCATCTGGATATACCTGTTATTTTATCCGCGCAAAACGCTACCGGGATTCTTTCCCCGGGGGAGACGATAACCCTTGATCCGGCCAGAGGCTTGATTTACAGAGGCCGTGCGCGTGTTTATTAGCACCAATAGCGGTTAAGCGCAGCGCCGGTTGTGCGCGTGCACCCGATTGTCAGGCAAAAAAGGGTTTAGTCCTGTTTGTGCAAAGGAATTATACAGTTAATACAACATTGCGTTTCAACTTTTACAACATTGTGGCAGGTAATTGGACAAGTTTTGAAGGGATATATCACAATTTGGAGGGATATATCACAATGAGACAAAATGAAACTATTATAAGGGTCCGCTATATAGCTACCGACCAGATGGGAGTGGTCCACCATGCTAATTATTTTGCCTGGTTTGAAATAGGGCGCGAAGAGTATTTCAGGGAACTGGGGATGAGCTATAAATATCTGGAACAAAATGGGATATTTATGCCGATCGTTGAGGCGTATTGTAAATTTAAATCCCCCGCCCGTTATGATGATCAATTACGGATTATTACCAGATTGAACCTTCTGCAGGAGGTAAAACTCGGTTTCCAGTATGACATAATTGAAGTGGAAAAGAATACCCCGATTGCATATGGACATACAATACAGGGATTAGTGGATAAAAATGGAAAACCCCTGGTGTTGCGCAAGCAAAACCCTTTCCTGTGGAAATTTTTGCAGGAAAATGTCTTTGAAAAAAAAGATTAAGGCTAAAAGAAAGTTAAGGCTAAAGAAGATTAGAACTTTAATGACGACGGCAATGATCATTCCACATACCCGGGTCGCTGGGAACGGTTTCAATTTAGACTGTTCCCAGTTGCAGTATAACGAGTCCGGTGACAAACTTCGGGAAAAAGTAAGTGGATTTTTGCGGCATTCTTACTCCCTGCTTTGCCAGGCCGATGATCGTTTCGATGGCCGGTTTATTGACAAAGAATGCGAAATCAGCCAGACCTCGATCTACCCGCAGCTTCGTCTCCCATTCATCCCTCAGGAAATCCAGATCTGCTTTGTTATGCAAAATATTAGTCAGAACAAGTTCCTGCAGGATAAACGTGTCAAGCCAGGGAAACAGTTTGTTATCATGCTGCAGTTCTTTATTTATGGTTAGGATATATATTTTCTTTTCAGGTGTATAAAGCCCCAGTTTTAGCTCCCGCTCATCTGCCCCTTTTAAAGACTTGTCCAGCAAGGAAAGAAGCATTTTCCGCTCGGAAGGCCCTGGATACTCCTCAATGGAGAAGTATTGTGCCAGGCTTTGCAACAATTCTTGGCTTTTCACGTTCCTTGCGGTTAGCAGGCGATGTGTAGGAAAGGCGAGCAAACCTTCATCGTATATATTGACAAGGGACATAAGCGTGTGGCTGTATCTTTCCGGGTTGTTGTTCTTTGCCTGGTTTTCACGATAGAACTCCAGTGCGGTTTCATAGCGGTGGTGGCCGTCGGCAATGTAAATATTTTTTTCCTTGAAAAAATCTTTCAGGGTATTAATAAATGGCTCGTTTGTAATAGCCCAGACAACGTGCTTCTGCCCGTCCTCATCCACAAAGTTTACGATCGGGTCTTGATTCTTTTTCTGCTGCTCTGCATAGCGCTCCACATATTTGTCCCTGTCCTTGTACAATCCAAAGATAGGGCTGAAGTTGGTCCGGCAGTGCCGCAACAGTTCCAGGCGGTCGGCTTTAGGCTTGCTCATGGTTTCTTCATGAGGAACGATTATCCCCTCTTCAAAAGGGGACAACTCCACCCCGCAAAAAAGGCTTTTGCGGATATAACGCTTTTCATCATAAGAAAAATGCTGCTCATATAAATAAATAGCAGGTTTTTTTTCTTTAATTAAAATTTTTTCTTCAATCCACTCCTTAAAAACAGCAGCAGCACGCGTATATTTATTTTGCTGATGATTATCGCCCGGAAGGGATTTCGGATATTCAAGTCGTATAACATTATACGGACTTTTATTGTAAAGTTCTTCCTGACGTTCTGCTGTAATAACATCATATGGCGGAGTAATAATTTTTGAATAATCCCATCCTGCTTCTGAGGAAAAACGTAGCCCTTTAATCGGTAATATATTTGCCATTTCGAAACCCCCATCTATTTTTGCAACTGCAACTGCCTTTTAACACTATACAGATTCTATTATAAATGGCGGGAAAAAACAAGTAGCCGTCCGGAGTGGGATAAAGGAGGATGCAGAGAAATATTGGGTATAAATGACAGTATTCTGAGGGGCAGGGTGAATTTATTAAGAAATCTTCAACCATTTAACCTTTTGGATGAAAGCCGGCTGATTCAAATTGCTGCAGCCCTGGAGGAAGAATCTTATCCTTCTAATACTTTTATTGCCAGGCAGGGCGAGATTCCCAGGCATGTATTATTTTTGATGATCGAGGGGAAAGTGAAGGTTTTTGTTGTTGACCAGGCGGGGCACGAATTTGTAGTCGCATACAGAAAACCATATGATTACATGGGTGAAGCCGTTTTTCTCTCCGGAGAGGAATACCCTGCCTCGGCTATGGCGGTGGAAGATACCCGTTGTATTGTTATCCCCCATGAAATCTTTGAGAGTATTATTGCAGAAAAACCTGATTTCGCAACGTATTTTACCCGGGTGTTTGCCGATCGCCTGCGCGTCCTTTATCAAAAATTTTAT
>JAAYOY010000102.1 GCA_012520035.1 Bacillota bacterium | reverse complement strand
TCCTTACTTAATTGTTCAGGTGCTTCTACTGAAAAAGGTTCCTGTAAGAGGATTTGCAGGAAATTTACATCGGAGGGTTTCCAGAGGGTATTTAGATATGTTCGCGGAATAATACGCGCATGCAGGGAAAAAAACTGTTCTGCTTGGCCAACCGGTGCAAAATATAGTACCATATTAAAACTGTAGATACTTTTGCTATCAAAATATTTAAATAAACGCAGCAGTCCTTCACTGAAATCTTCTATATCCGCCTCATTCAGGTCGAATACTGAATGAATCTCAGGAAAAATTACATCATACTCCCCAATAGCTCCCAGTGAGACGAAAGGAACAATCCAGTGCCCTCTTCCGATTGTGCCGATATATCTTTCCTTTTTGGATTCTTCAACTTCACACAGTTCTCTCCAATAGTTCCTGCCGGAACGCTCAAAAAATAGTTTGCTGTTTTCAAAAGTTTTCCGGTAGAGGTTGCCGGGGGATGAAGTAATAATTAGCTGTTGATGAGGATGCAGCAGACCCCCTCCGGAAGGGGGCATGTAATTCCATGATAGAATGTGATAGGGAAGATCGGGTTCTTTCTTAGAAATGAGTTGAAAAAATTTTAATCCCGCTCTGAAAGCATCTGTCAGCAGCTTTTTGTTAAAACTTGATAACGGTACTAAATGTTCATGGCTCATCACTGTTAAAACGCTATATTGATCATAAGGAGAGATGTTCGGTATAACCTTTGCTTCTCCTTTCTGCAGAAAACCTTCCGGCAAGATTTCCGGGGGAAACCTGGGTGTTGCTGTTTCAATATTTTCCGGACAGAAGGGGCAATATTTTCGTGCATCCGGGGTATTCCAGGAGGAGAAATCAACCTTTTGTGTTTTAATAGCACCAAAATGTGCCAGCCTTCCGCTTTCACCGGTCAGGGGATCAAAGCGAATTTCCGTGTCAATACTTTTTCTGGCAAATCCTTCCCTGGGATCCATGAAGGTTGAAGTAACGGTCTTTTTCTTAAATTCGAGCATGATATGTTTCTCCATTTCTAACAATTAAAAAACGGATACTGCTCTTTATACGGGCAAATATCCTTTTTTAATTGAATCGTTGATAATTGTTTCAGCGAAATCCCAAAGGGTTTTTGAGGCTTCAAGAATACTTTTATTTCGTTCAATAACTTGATCACTGGTTACTCCATGTTTTTTCCATGATTCGCCTTTTGTTTTATAATTATGCAGCAGGGGTTGCAGTCTGTCAAGCGCAGCTGCAAAACGCGCTTCGGGTGTTGAACGTTTTTCAAATTCCTCCCATAGCCGTTGAAAGTCCTCCTTCTGATCCGGCGGTAATATGTTAAACAAACGATCCGCCGCCTTTTTTTCGCGTTCAAGTTTGTCTGCGTAGGGAGTTCCCTCATAACAATATGTGTCACCTGCATCTATCTCAACAATATCGTGGATCAATAGCATTTTAACAACCCGCCAGAGATCCAGATCTTCCTGTGAATATTCGCCGAGCAAAATGCCCATTATAGCCAGGTGCCAGGAATGCTCGGCATCGTTCTCCCTTCTTGTCCCATCCATTAAAATACTTTGTCTGAATACCTGCTTCAATTTGTCTATCTCAATAATAAACTCTATTTGCTGTTTTAATCTGTTGTTCTGCACAGCTTTTTACTCCTTATACTTTTGCTTAATATCAGTATTCCAGGTATTTATTATTAAAAAGTTCTACAACTGACAGTAAATCAGGTGTTAGTTTTCTTTTGACAGTATCCAGGATGTTGGAGGGTATATCCTTATAGAAAGCCTGTGCAATGCCTCCGGTAATACAGGCAATGGTATCGCTGTCTCCACCGATAGATACTGCTTTCCTGATCGCATCTTCAAAGTTGATGGACTCTAAAAAAGCAATAATAGCCTGTGGGACCGAACCCTGGCAGGTTACATCAAAACGGTAATGAGGGCGAATTTCTTCCAGTGTATGCCTCAGGTCATATCCAAATCTATCTGTAATAAAACTTTTAATGGTATCTTTGTCTTCACCTTTTCGGGCTAAAAATATTGCGCACGCTACTGCCTGAGCTCCTTTTATACCTTCCGGATGGTTATGAGTAACTTCTGCAGAGCGTTTGGCTTCTGCGAGAACTTCCTCCAGGTTATGAAAGGCAAAGCCTACCGGGCTGACGCGCATGGCCGAGCCATTTCCAAAGCTGTTGTACGCCTGTTGATTATCGGAAAAAATCCACTTATAAAACCTGCCTCCATAACCGGCATCGGGGTAATTCCTTCCGTATTCTTTAAAAGTTTCAGCATAGTTTTTCTTATATAAAATACAATCTGCCACAGCCACTGTTAATACTGTATCGTCGGTAAAAGTTGATCGTTCATTAAATAGCTCAAAATCCGTTCTTTTAATATTATTCCACTCGTAAACTGACCCTATGATATCTCCTGCAATAGCACCCAGCATCTCAAACCTCCTTTCCAAATTATCTCCCAAATATTTACAAAGATTACCCGGCGCTTAACCGGGTGGATTGAACCTGCAGCATAAACTATATTTTTTTATTTGCTCTTAGCTTTCACTTCTATCCCGCCCATAAGGGAACGCCCATAAATACGTATTAACGTTTCATTATTTCCTGACGCTTGCCCTCCGGTAACCGAGGCGAATATACCCCCGTTTTCTTTTCCAAGAAAATTTAATCCTCCCAGAATAACGGTACCTTCACAAAAAACCGATAGATCATCGGGAACAATGATATCTATGCCTCCCATAACAGCGGTGCAGTTTAGATAATATTTGCCTTTATCTATTTCCGCCTGTCTTAAATCAAGATCTATTCCCCCCATTAAGGCCCAGTAATTCCCGCTTTCGAGCTTCCAAGGAGCCTTGGTTTTCTCTAACCCTCCCATAAAGGCAAGGTTGCTTTTTCCTTGAAATTTAGGCCCCCGGATAAAGCTGATTCCCAACAGGATAAGCACGAGAGGCCAAAAAGCATTCCAGAGCAATGAGATATTAAAATCCAATATCCCAAGGTTTCTACAGAGTAAGAGCAAACCAAAGGCCAGGAGGATGCCACCGGATAAATAGAAACTTCCCTCTTTTTTGCCCCAAAAGATATTAATTCCCCATAAAACAAGCAGCAAAGGCCAGTAGTCTTTGATAATCGGCCAGAGATTTATTTGGGTAATATTAAAATTGTTAAGTAAAAGAATGATACCGAGAATTACTATAGTCAGCCCCAGCCACCAGTTGCCTTTGGATTGCAATTTTTACACCTCCGAAAGTTTAGTATTCCCGCCCGGCAATTAAGTTTTCATAGTGAAGAACCGTTTTCTCCAGGGGGAGCAATGGAAAATACTCTGCTAAAAATGTTTTCATTGCTGCTCTTGTCGTACATAGAGAGTATTATCCGGTTAATGAATAAATTTTCTTCATCTATAAATACCAAACATTCTATCCATGGCTCCTTTACCGCAACTGCAAAGCAATCATACGAAAAACCTGCTTTTTGAAGATTTTCAGGTGATACATTTAAAAGGATAACCTTATCTTTTCCCGATTGGTTGTTTAAAAATTTGGCGTTCTTATAAAGAGTTGTCCAGGAATTAAGCATTTCAAATGGAGATATAAGAAGGTTCTCCAGAGCTTCCAGACCGATTTCCGAAGCTTTCTTCCATAAGTGGTCTCTCAAATCTTTTATCAAAAGCTCCCCTGATTCACCTTTCTTTATTATCTTTAATGAATAGTCGGGAATTTCTCCATAAACTACTTCGTTTTCCAGAATGTTTCCTTTAAAAGATAATGAATAACTATGCCCTTTTTCTTTAATATCAACATTGAGATGATTAAAATTCAGCTCCATATTTTGCATTGTTTTTTCAAGCATTTTCCCCGGGCGAATATTTTTGAGATAAATCAAATTGTAACAGGCAAAAATTAAAAGAAGTAAAATAAGTACCGGGAGAAAAATAATCTTCCATTTTGCTGTAATTTTCCTGTTTACTATCAGCATATTAGTATACCTCCCCCTGAAACCTTAAATAAATATTATGGTTTACAGGGGGGAAGTATTACTTTATGGCATAAAAAGTTTATGTTTCTTCTCCCTTTAAGTAACGTGCTATTTGTTTAAGCAATACTATTCCCTGATCTATTTTGCCTCCAAAGCAAAAGAAACCATGAATCATCCCTTGATAACAGCGATATGTTACTTCTACGCCGGCCTTTTTTAACCTGCAGGCATAAGCTTCACCTTCATCATGAAGAGGATCATACTCTGCGGTAACCACTAAAGCAGGAGGCAGGCCGCTCAGGTCTTCGGCAAGCATTGGAGAGGCGTAAACTTCTTCCCTGTCTTTTTCTGCCCGAAAATAATGCTTTTCAAAATACTGCAGATCGTCTTTCGTGAGGAAGTATCCGTTATATTTTTCACGGGATAGATAATTACCGGAAAAATCGGTTGCCGGATAAATTAATAACTGCTTTTCTACTAACGGGAAGCCTTTATCACGGGCAATTAAACAGGCTACTGCTGCAAGGTTTCCTCCGGCACTTTCCCCCCCGACGGCAATGCGTTGAGGATCTCCACCTAAAACAGAAGCATTCTCTGCGGTCCATTTTAAGGCATGGTAGCAATCATTTACAGCAATGGGGAATTTATGCTCGGGTGCCAGGCGGTATTCTGCCGAAACAACAATTCTACAAGCATCATTGGCGATAGCCCGTAGCGGGGCATCTACTGAATCCAGATCACCCGTTACCCACCCCCCGCCGTGATAAAAAACCAGCACCGGGAGAAGTCCTTTTCCTTCCGGTATATAAATGCGCAGCCTGATCTTTCCTTCCTCTACAGCAATCCAGCGGTCTTCAACACTGCTCACCGGCTGCGGAGAAATAGATGTTTTTTTAGTCAGATATCTTGCCCCTTTACGGTTCTTTTCAGGAGAAAGAGTATTAATAGGAGGACTGTTTAACGATTTCAAATAATCAAGAAACGCTTTTGCTTGAGGATCTATAGCCATTATTAGTCCCTCCTTAAGATGGAACTTTTTTCTTTATATCTTCCACTCAATACTTTTCATCTTTTTTAATATAGTGTAATCGGTTAAATCAAAGTGAACAGGTGTAATGGAGATGAAAGAATTGTTAATCGCCCATACATCGGTATCTTCCGCTTCACTGTCCAAAATATCGACTACTTCCCCGGCCAGCCAGTAGTACCTTTTCCCCCGGGGGTCGACTCTTTCCTGGAAAGCATTACGGTATTGGCGTATACCCAGACGCGTGATGCTTACTCCGGCAATATCTTCAAGTGCTTTACCGGGGACATTAATATTGAGCATTGTATTATGGAACAAATTATAGCCACGTACCGTCTTGATTAAACTTACGACAAAGTTTGCCGCGAAATGGTAATTAGGTTCCTTATATTCCGTAAGGGATACTGCCATTGCCGGAATACCAAGTATGGCAGCCTCCATAGCAGCTGATACGGTTCCTGAATATAGAATATCGGTGCCGAGATTGGAACCGCGATTTATCCCGGAGATAACCAGATCCGGTTTGTGCGGCAGCAGGTACTCTACCGCCAGTTTTACACAATCCGAAGGAGTACCGTTAATCGACCATCCTTTTAAAGCCGAGTTGTGGTAAAATTTTACTTCTTCCGCTCTTAAAGGGCGGTGCATTGTAATTGCATGCCCGGTGGCGCTGCGCTCACGATCCGGAGCTGCAAAATATAAATCAACGCCTTCATCCTGCAGCAATACCCCCCCCAGGGTTTGTATTCCTTCAGCATAGATGCCGTCGTCATTTGTCAATAAAACAATCAATCTAACCCCTCCGCCAGAGAAAGCAATTATAACAAGTAAGAACAAAAAAATTCATATTATTAAAGGGCTGCAAGGCAGCTGTGATTATAGCTTTAAAAAACGCCTGTTTTAAAAACGAAACGCCTTTTGGCCTGACTAGTATACAAGTCTGGTTGCTCTAAGCTGTGCCTCAAAAAATACTCTTTCTTCATCTATGGTCAATAATTCTCCATCTGACATTAATACTGTCCCATTAACCATTACCAGGTTAATATCTGCGGATCTTGCGCTGTATACCAGGTGGGCAAGGATATTATGCCGGGGGTAAAAATGGGGCTGGTTAAGGTTAAACATGATTAGATCCGCTTTTGCACCTTTCTTTAAAATGCCTACTTCATTACTCAGGAAAAGCGCGTCGGCTCCGTTTATAGTGGCCATCTTAAGAGCTGTCTCTGCCGGTACGACAGTTGGGTTTTCCAGCAAACCTTTGGGCAGGAGCGCCGCCAACCTCATTTCTTCAAGCATATCCAGGTTATTGTTGCTGGCAGCGCTGTCTGTACCCAGGCCAACCGGAACTCCTTTTTCCAGCAGCTTGGCAACAGGAGCCGTTCCCGATCCCAGTTTCAGGTTGCTGCCCGGGTTATGTGCAATAGCAGTTTCCTTTTCAGCCAGGATCTCTATTTCTTTTTCAGTAAGATGCACACAATGGGCAGCCAGGACCCGGTGATCCAGCAAACCGATTTCTTCCATGAGTTCAACCGGTGTTTTTCCGTATTTCGAGAGGCATTCTTTTACCTCAGCGCGGGTTTCTGCCAGATGAATATGTATCGGTACATCGAGGTCCGCAGCTTTTTCTAATACTTTTTGCAAATAATCCGGAGGGCAGGTATACGGTGCGTGTGGGCCAAGCATTACGGTAATTCTACCATCCCCCTTATTATGCCAGTTCCGGACCAGACTGCTGCCTTCTTTTAGCCCTGCCATCCCTTTAATTTTGTCCAGGCCGGTGAGCCCCTGTGCGAGCGATGCTCGAATTCCGCTTTCCAGGCATGCCCTGGCTGCTTCGTCCATGTGAAAGTACATATCCGCAAAGCATGTTGTTCCGCCTCTGAGCATTTCCGCGATAGCCAGCATGGTACCCCAGTAGATATCTTCTTTCCTAAGCTTTGCCTCTGCCGGCCATATTTTATTATTCAGCCAATCCATCAGTGCCATATCGTCGGCATAACCTCTGAAAAGAGACATGGCAGCATGCGTGTGCGTGTTGATAAAACCCGGCATTATCAGGTTATCTCTACCTTTTATAATCTCTTCAAAATCTTTTTCCCTGCGTTCTAGGCGCGGTCCAATATAAGTAATCAGGCTATCTTCAATTACGATCTCCCCTTGAGAAATTATTTCCGGCGCGTTATCCCAGGCCAGAATATAATCTGCTTGAAGTAATTTCTTCTTTGGCAATGCACTTCACTCTCCATTTAAGAATTGGCAGGTGGATTATCCTGTCCGTAGGTTCGTAAAAAATTGTACCTTAGTTCAGTAATATCCCCCGGGCTTAAAATATATGGTGAGCCCAAAAGTTTCGACCAGAGAATAATCCGGGCACTTCTTTCAATTATCCTGCATATTTGCAGTGCTGTTGAAAGATCTTCTCCAATACCCACCAGGCCGTGATTTGCCAGCAGAACAGCGCCCCCATCTTTCCCGAGAATTTTTAAGGCGTTCTCGGCCAGTTCAACACTTCCGGGAAGGGCATAATCAGCTACTTTTACAGGCCCGCCAACGATCTGCGCCTGCTCCTCAAGAACTACGGGGATATCCTGCCTGCTCACGGCGAAAGCAAGGGCACAGCTGCTATGTGTATGAACAATTGCTTTTATATCTTTCCTTTGCCTGTATATTGCCAGGTGCAGCGGCAGCTCTGTCGAAGGTTTCCACTTGCCTTCTTCAGCTTGACCCGCCAGATTTACCGTGACTATATCTACAAACGTTAGCTTTTCATAGGGTATGCCGCTGGGTGTTATCACGACCTCGTTTTCTGTCGGCCTGGCACTGACATTTCCCCATGTTTCAAAAACAAGCCCTTCCCGGTAAATTATACGGGCAGTATTTACAACTTCTTCTTTGGCTTTTTCCACTAAGTACAAAAGGGGTGCCTCCTTTTGGATAAAAACTCCTTCATTTTATTCTCTTCAGGATGATGGATAATGCCATATTCAGTGATTAAAGCGCTGATTAAGCGGGCAGGTGTTATATCGAAGGACGGGTTTCTTACGCTCAGTCCCTCCGGTGTAAGAGGCATTTCTTTCAAATGAGTAATCTCCTGCGGAGGTCTTTCCTCGACGATAATTTCTTTTCCGCTGCTAATTTGCCTGTCGATCGTTGAAAGGGGAGCCGCAACATAAAAGGGAATGCTGTTTTCTTTGGCCAGTACCGCCAGCGAATAAGTACCTATTTTATTGGCGACGTCCCCGTTAAGTGCAACCCTGTCAGCACCAACGATTATGCAATCAATATCCCCTTTGTTTATGAAATATCCCGCGGCGCTATCGACAATAACACAGACGGGGATTCCCTCTTTTTGCAGTTCCCAGGCTGTCAGCCGGGAGCCCTGAAGGAAAGGCCTTGTTTCGTCTGCGAATACTTTTATTTTTTTCCCCTGATAATAGGCGCTTCTAATAATTCCCAGTGCTGTTCCGTAACCTGCAGTAGCCAGAGCACCTGCGTTACAATGGGTTAAGATGGTGAATCCATTCCCGATAAGTTCTGAACCCCATTCTCCTATTTTTTTATTAATTTCAATATCCTCATTGTATATGGATAGAGCCTCTTGCTCCAACTCTTTAAAAATTAATTCCGGGGATTCCTTGTTACAAGAACGGCTTTTGATTAAAATCCGTTCAGCTCCCCAGGATAGATTAACAGCGGTAGGACGGGTCTTTTTCAAAAGATCCGCCGCCGCTGTTAGTTGTTGATGAAACTCAGTTAATGAAAAAGCAGCTTTGCCACCACGGTATTTTTCTAGAATATCCCTGGCAGCCATAACAAGGGCAAAAGCAGCAGCCACACCTATTGCAGGAGCGCCCCTAACGGTCATATTTTTGATGGACAAACATACATCCTCAAAATTTTTGCATTCTCTATACTGTTCTTTTCCAGGTAAAAGCCGCTGATCAAGTAGCTTTAAGGTGTATCCGTCCCAGAGGATATGTTTAATCTCATCCACGGTATAACCCCCATCTATTGGCCTAAACTGTAATCCTCTTTTTTCCAGCAATTACATTCCCTCGCTTCAGGCAACGCTACGAGCACCTCCAGAATAATTTCTCTGAGCAAGTTTATTTTTTTCTCCATCATTTCAACTACTTCGCGGTGGGTTAGAATATGTGGAGATATCCCGGCAGCATAATTGGTTATAAGGGAGAGGTTGGCATAGCACAAACCGGCTTCCCTGGCGAGAGTAGCTTCCGGAACGCCGGTCATCCCTACTACATCTGCGCCCCAGAGAGCAAAAGCTTTTATTTCCGCCGGTGTTTCATAGCGCGGGCCCTCGGTGCAAATATAAGTGCCCTTGCTTGCATAGTCTATTCCTCTGGCGGCGATGGATTTTATTAAATATTTTCGCAGCTGGCCGCAATACGGCTCGCTAAAGTCTGTATGAACGACACCTTCTGAATCTTCACCCTCATAAAAAGTACCATCACGCCCTTTGGTAAAGTCTATAAATTGATCGGTTATCACCATTGTGCCCGGGGAAAGCTTTTTTCTAAGCGAGCCTACGGCGGTTGTGGCCAGCACTCTTTTTACCCCAAGATCTTTTAAAGCAGAGATATTGGCGCGATAATTTACCCGGTGCGGGGGCACCCCGTGCTTCATACCGTGGCGGGATAAAAAAGCAACGGGTGTATTCATATATGTTCCTACCAGCAGATGCGTGTCTCCATAGGGTGTTTTTAAGGATAATTCCTCTGTATTTTCAATAATTTCAGGATGATAAAAACCTGTTCCACCAATTATTGCTAACTCAACCTTCATCATTATATACCTTATTAAATTAAGGGGTCCTCCTTTCTTTTTGTTCCATATTAATTAAATATTGAGTTCCCAGCTTTCCAGGTATTCTTTTTGCCCAGGGGTAAGGCGGTCGATCTTTAAGCCCAGCCCTTTCAGTTTTAAAAAAGCGACACTTCGATCTAATTCGGGCGGTAAATTTAAAACGCTGTTGCCCAGTTTTCCTTTGTTTTCCAGAAGATACTTTAACGCCAGGACCTGAAGGCCAAAAGACATATCCATGATTTCAGCAGGATGCCCATCGGCTACAGCCAGGTTGACGAGCCTCCCTTCCCCGAGGAGATAAATGCGCCTTCCATCTTTAAAAGTATAAGCATCTACACCGTTTCTAACCCTTCTGGGGGGACCTGCCAGAGAGACTAGCGATCTTTTATCTATTTCTACGTCAAAATGACCGGCATTGGCCAGGATCGCCTGATCTTTCATGATCGCAAAATGCTCAGAGGTCAATACTTTATTGCAGCCTGTTACAGTAACAAATATATCACCGGCAGGGGCAGCTTCCACAAGGGGCATGATCTCAAAGCCGTCCATATAGGCCTCCAGTGCTTTAACTGGATCAATCTCGCAGACGATTACTTTTGCGCCGAGACCCTTGGCCCTCATAGCTACACCTTTGCCGCACCACCCGTATCCCGTAACCACGACTTTTTTGCCCGCGATAATCAAGTTTGTTGAACGCATTATGCCGTCCCATACGGATTGTCCGGTTCCGTAGCGGTTGTCAAAAAGATATTTGCACAGGGCATCGTTAACGGCGATCATGGGAAAGCCCAGTGCCTTATTTTTTTCCATGGCTCTCAACCTGATTAAACCTGTAGTTGTCTCTTCTGCCCCTCCAATGACACGGGGTAGATGGCTGACGAATTTTTTATGCAGCAGGGATACGAGGTCACCGCCGTCATCAATAATGAGCTGAGGCAGAGTGTTTGCAGTGAGGAAGAGGTGTTCGTTGTACTCTTCGGGCGTAGCATCATGCCAGGCATAGACTTCCAGGCCTTCCTCTGCCAGCGCTGCGGCTACATCGTCCTGTGTGGATAAGGGGTTGCTTCCGGTAATAACAACACGGCCTCCGGCTTCTTTCAAAACTAAAGCCATATAAGCTGTTTTTGCTTCCAGGTGCAGGCAGACGGCAATATCTAAACCTTTAAAGGGCTGACTGTTTCTAAATTCGGTTTCTAATTCTCTTAAAACAGGCATATGTTCCTTAACCCAACTAATTTTATCCCGACCTGCCGGGGCAAGTTTTTTATCCCTGATTAAAGTCAAATATATCAATCCTTCCCTAATAAGTACACAAATTAGTAAACGCACAATTTATTATTTCGTGAAACTTAATGACAATTCCTGCTAATTACCCTTGGCTTTTAAAATGCAAAAAGGCCTAAAAGGCCTTTTTAAAAAAGAATTACAGACATGCTTTACCTTGTTATTTAATATTACAGTTCCAATTCAAGCCCCAGTTATTATCCCAGTGGTCAGCGCTGTCTTTAAAGCAGAAATTTATTTCTTTCCTTCCATCGGCTTTAATTTTGCAGGCAAAGTGATCCCCTTCTCTTTGCATTTGAATACTGTTTATGTTTTTCCAGTCATCAAAACCATAATGCATCCAGAGAGAATCAGCCCCATCCTGGTATAAAATACCCTTATATTTAATATTTACCTCCTGTCCCCTTCTGGGCATATCCGGAAATATCTCTACTCTATCATGATGCATAATATCTCACCTCTTTCTTTGTAAAATTGGTCTATCTATATATTGGGCAAGACGGGGTGAGAATATTAATTGTAATAATTACCTTTACTAAATTAAATAATATAAACATAAAAAATAAAAAGCTCCGGAAATAACCCGAAGCTAAAAAATATTGGTGCGAGAGGGGGGATTTGAACCCCCACACCCTTGCGGGCACCAGGTCCTGAACCTGGCGCGTCTGCCGTTCCGCCACTCTCGCTTTTGGTGAGCCATCCAGGACTCGAACCTGGGACACCCTGATTAAAAGTCAGGTGCTCTGCCGCCTGAGCTAATGGCCCAAATTTATTTCTTAGGGGAGCAAAAAAACTCCCTCAAAAATATAATGGTGGAGAGGACTGGATTTGAACCAGTGAAGGCACTGCCAGCAGATTTACAGTCTGCCCCCTTTGGCCGGACTTGGGTACCTCTCCATGTATCGTTTGGAGCCGACGGTGGGACTTGAACCCGCAACCTGCTGATTACAAATCAGCTGCTCTGCCTTTGAGCTACGTCGGCATGCACTTTTCTCAAGCAGTGCATTTAATAGTATAACCTATTTTTCTAATATCGTCAACACCTACACCCAAAATCGCTGAAAATTTTACCTCAGAATGATAACGTATAAATTATTGAACTAAGAGTATAACAAAAAAAAGAATGTAATAAAATAATTATTGTTTTTTATTTGTCGTTGACAAGGAGGTCCAGCAATGTTTTACCAGAACTTCGATTTAATCTTCACATCAATGCAGGAAATAGAAGAAGGCCTAAAAAATTGTCCTAATGATCGCGAAAAAGAAAGGCTAATAAATAATCTGTTAAAATTAAGGAATATTATGGATCAGTGTGTAAAATACTGGTTGTACTTCGAGGAGAAGGTAAATGAACTTCAAAATAAATATAATTTCAGCCTTCCTGACGATCTTCCCGAAAGTTTTTTAGAGGATTTAGAATTTCTAAAAACACAAAAAACGGAAACGACGATTGCAAAAGATCAGGTTGACGAAAAATATTCTTTTATGAAACTTGAAAGCGAACAGGGGATAGAATCGTTTCGGAAGGGTTTAGGTTTTTGGGATCTTGCAATGCTGGAGGAAGCCATTAACGAGTTTGAAAAGGTTGTAAAAATAGAGCCAAATTTTATATTTGGTCATTTTTGCCTCGGGCTCTCCTACAGTCAAAAAGAGGGCTTGCAGAATAAAGCATTAAGCAAATTAAGATTGGTTAAAGCTCTAAGCCGCGATCCACATCTAAATGCTTTTGTGCATAATGCAATGGGAAATATCTATGTCGAACAAAAAAAATATGAAGAGGCCCTAACCGAATTTGCTTTATCTGTTGATGAAGATCCGTCATTTTATAATGGTTATTTTAATGTGGGCGCTGTTTATTTTAATTTAAAAAAATATGAAGAGGCTATTGAGGCTTTTGAAAAAGTCAAAGAAGCCGTTCCTTATGACTGGGAGGTTTGTTATTGCCTCGGGAGGGCGTACACTTTACTGGGAGATTATGAAAAGGGACTGCAAAATTTTAAAGAAGCGCTTTCAATAAATCCAAAAGAACCAAAGATTATTTTTGAACTGGGGGTACTATATGATCTTCTTGGTGATAAGAAAAATGCTTCCGACTGTTTTAACAGGATAATAAAACAGGTCAACTAAAAAAGGCAAAAAAAAGTTATTCTTTAAAGAACAACCTTTTAATACCACCCGCTTTTTTTCTTATGTGTTTATCATTCCCTTTTCAATAGCATATTTAACAAGATCGGAACGGTAATTCATATTTAATTTATCCCTGATACGCGCTTTATGGCTTTCAACAGTTTTAATACTTACAAGCAGCTGGTTAGCTATTTGCTTATTGGTAAAGCCTAATGCAACGAGCTTAAGAACCTCTTTTTCCCTGTTGCTTAAGATTTCTTCCTCCTCTTCTTCCTCCTCCGGCGTTTCTTTGCGATGGGTATTATAAATATTCTTTAAAATGGCTTTTGTCAAGGAAGGATCTAAAAAAATTTCATCGCGGTTTACAGCTCTTATAGCGGTAAGCAATTCTATATCTGCTGCTTTTTTCAAAATATAACCATCGCCGCCCCTTTCCAGCACTTTATGAAGATAACCTTCATCATCATGCATGGTTAAAACCAGTACTTTGATTTGCGGGTCAATATTTTTTAGTTCAAGAAGAATATCCAGTCCATTAAGATCGTCGAGAGACAAGTCAAGCAAAATAACACGCGGCTTGAGATCCTCCGCTAGCTGCAGAGCTTCTTTCCCACTTCCGGTTTCGCCAACGACTTTCATATCTTTTTGGGCTTCAAGCAATAATTTTAACCCTGTTCTTAAAACAGTATGATCATCCACGATTAAAATAGTAATCTTATCCATTTTTGCCCCTTCTCTTAGTCTGCTAAAAAATATTATACATTAAAAGCTTTAAACCGGCAACGTTTGTGATCTGCAGGATCCGGATCTATCTTTTAGAAAAAAAGAGGAGGTTTTCCCCTCCTCGCAATGGTAGAAATTTCAAGATATAAGTGAAAAAAGTAAGCTTATTCTTTAGCAAGATCTTCTTTAATGACTTCTTCTTTACGTAATTTAAGCCAGTTGGATAGCGCACCTGCTGCCAGGCCAATTGTTGCCAGTGTCTTCACTGGCCCTAATGCTATCTTCCAGAGGTAGACAGAAGAAGATATGGTTGGATTCTCGGGGAAGTTGTAAGCAGCAGGGGAATCAGCCAGGACGTACATTACTCCCAGCCCGCCGAGTTCCTCTACACCATAAAGCTGTGCATTGGAATAACCCTTTTCTTTAAGTGCAGCTACCTTTTCTTCACCCAGTGCAATCATTTCTTCCCTGTCGCCAAAGGATAGGGCGTCTACGGGGCAGGCGTTGACACAGGCGGGGGGCAAATCATTCGTCAGTCGATCCAAACACATTGTGCACTTCCTGGACTTATTGTTAGCCGGGTCTACACGCGGAACATTAAACGGGCATGCTCCCACACAGGCTCCGCAACCGATACATTTTGCATGATCAATATACACATTCCCATAAGTTGTATGCGAAATAGCCTCTGCAGGGCAAATACTTTCGCAAGCTGCATCTACGCAGTGCATACATTGCTTTTTGGCGAAATACCACTTCACACTGCCGTTGCTGCCATGCTCATTAAAAATAACCCGTGTCCAGGTAGTCGGTTGGAATTCCGGTGGGTTTTCATAACTCCCAATAAACTGAGTCTCTACTGCCGGAAGCTTGTTCCAGTTTTTACATGCAGTCTGGCAGCTGCGGCAGGCAGTACAGCGCGTCACATCGATTAATTTTGCTTTTGCCATTATCCCGCCCTCCTTATATTGCATAGGAATGCTTTATATTCCGGTATGGTGGTATTGGCATCACCAATAGAAGGAGTGATATCGTTGGCTATAGGCCCTTTGGACATACAGGCATAACCCCAGTGCCAGAACATACCGACGATCTCCTGCTGTTTTCCATTTACCATTAACGGTTGTATCCTTTCGGTTACACAAGCGGGGGCTTCAAATGAACCCCTTTTGCTTTCAACGATAACCATATCACCGTTGTTTATCCCTAAAGCGGCTGCCAGTGATGGGCTTATCTCTACAAACAAACCGGGAACCAGTTCGTTTAGCCAGGGCATATTGCGGGTCATTACAGCAGTCTGATAGTGCTCGGAAATACGGTACGTAGTAGCAACATAAGGATACTGTTCTTTATCACCGCGTGCATCGGGATACCATACTGTCGAAGCCGGGTTAAACTGCACGCTTGACAAAGCATTTTCAAACGGGCTTTCCCAGGGCTCGTAATGCTCGGGGAAAGGACCTTCAGCCATTGCAGAGGAAAAAAGCCGGGCCTGTAGTTCGGGAAGCATGATAAATGGCTTTTGTGCCGTATCCTCGGGGGGACCATCAGCACCAAAGTCGGGAACGTCATTACGCTTCCATTCTCCGCCTTCATACCATAGTAATGGCTTATCGGGATTCCATGGGTTACCCGCAGGATCTGCAGAGCAGCGGTTGTAGATGATTCGCCGGTTTACCGGCCAGGCAAATGACCATTCAAGGTTATTCCCGATACCTTCAGTTTCTTTAATACGGCGCTTACAGGGCGGATCGCTTTCGTTATTGTAATAACCGCTGTAAAT
>JAAYOY010000016.1 GCA_012520035.1 Bacillota bacterium | reverse complement strand
CGTCTATTGCTCTCTCGAATAATGCTATCGCCTCCTGTATATGGTTTTCCTGCAGTTTGCGCTCTGCTTCAACCCCGAACCTGAACCCGTTCCAGAGGGAAATTGAAAGAACCAGTATAAAAACCCCGGCCAAAATCCCCACTGCGCAGGATGTCCACGAAGGCAGGCCAAAGGAGGTAATTTTTTTTCTCCACCTGGAGGAGACAGAAGCAAAAAATCCTTCTTCCACGTCCAGGCTTCGCCCCGCCCCCAGAAGGGCAAACAGATAAATACTCACAGCCCCCAGGGAAAGGTTGAAATCTATTGCACTGTGCGCCCCGAGCGCAACGGCGGGAACGAAGACCGTCGCCCAGTAATTTTTCTTTTCCAGGGTAGTGTTGTTGTTAAAAAAACCGCGTAAAAAAGCCCGGATAAAGAAAACCCATATCCCGATAAATGCCAGGAATCCCAGGGTGCCCGCCTCAATCCAAACCTGAAGAAAATGGTTGTGCACCTCCGTTGTGGAGTAAAGCTTCTCCTGGTAACCCAGATACAGCGCTTTCCAGCCCCCGCCTCCTGCTCCCAGGATGGGATAATCGCCAATTATTTTCAAGGCGTCCCTGAAAAAAGTCAGACGCCCCTCCACGCTGCTCTCTCCCGCACCGATAGAATACAGGCGGTTGTAAATCCTGTCCGGCAAAATGCGGTGCAGCGTAAAATTTAGCGGTCTTTCCCCCCGGCTGTTCTGTAAAAGTACATTCCGGGCAGAAACCGCTGTCCCGGGAAAATGGTTGTAAAGGCGGACTTCCAATCTCTCGGCATCCTCCCCGGGCTGCAGCTCAAATTCCCTATTTTCCCACCCTTGTGTTGTGCCCTCCCGGTGATCCAGAAGGGTAGTCCGCTCATCATCAAGATTATAGGCAAGGACAAGCAAACGCCAGGCATAATCAGGTTCATTATTCTCTCCGCCAACCGGTTCCTGAAGAGCATCCACCTCCAGGGAAAGCAGGTATTTATCGCCGGGAGATATATCACCCACACGCTGTTCCAGGTATTGGTCGGAGGGCTTCTCGTCCGGCTTCCGTTCCAGGTGCAGGGGTCGCCCCAGCACAGGGATCAATAGCTGAAACCCCACCAACAGCACGAGCAGTGCCGCCGCTCCGGCAACAGCGGCCTTCAGTTTCCAGCTCAGGAACAGGAAAAGCTCCGTTAACAGTCCCCCTGCAACCATCAAGCACACGGCAAAAAGTAAATACTTCCAGACCATGGAGGGGCTATCCCCGCGCAGGGCATTATCAATCCCGGACATCAGCAGCAACGAAACAATCCCCGACAGGGCAAGATATATCGCCATGCGCATCCTGCTGCCCCTGCCGATAATCAGGACAAACAGCGCTGCCAGAGGCGGCATCAGGAGCCAGGCACCCCGGGAATAAGTAAAAATAAAGGTAATGAACAGAATGATGGCGGGGACAAGATATACGGGGCGGAGATACCATCTCTCAACCCGGTTGCTCAGACCAAGGGCTACAAAATACGCCGCCGTAAGGTAAGCCGCCCCCGTGTTGGGATACTGCAGAGGGGTAAAGATACGCCCCCCGACATATGCCCCGTGAAGGTCCCACGTTCCGGCCGCGGTGCCCAGCCCACCCAGGGCAACCGCAACCCCGGCTGCAAGGAGGATGTGCAGGATTACGGGCAAGCCCAGGCCTGTTGAAGCCCCGCCTTCCAAACCCTGTTCACTATGCTTACTACCAGATTCACCGTGCTCGCCTGGCCTAATGGATATACCAGGCCTACCGGGCTTACCTGTTTTATCAGGCTCTCTTGCCTTGGCGGGCCTATGGGATTTACCGGGCGTACCAGACTCACCAGGGTTATTACCGGACACCCCGGGCCTGTCAAAACCAGGGTTTCCAGGGCCGCCAGATTTACCGAAAAAACCAGTCTTCTTATTTTCTATCTCTATCTTTTTCATCTTGTTCTTTATAAAAAGAGCAAAGGGATCGCTTCGGCACAGATTAAAGACAAGCAGGTAGATAGCAAAGTAATTGGCAACCTTCAAAAATTCCCCCAAAGCAGCAGACTTGTTAACCGCCACAAAAAACGAGAGGAAATAGAATACAGCCAGGGCAAATACACAGTAATCTAGCGGGGTGTTGAAAAACCCTTCTTTCCTATGTAGCAGCCTGCTTGTACAATACAGAATAAACAAAGAAAAACTGATTATATGTACGGGCAATAACTCTTTTGAAAAAAATAACCCTCTTTGAAAAGGACCGACAATAATAATATATGCCAGGGCAACAAGTGTGATTAATAATATAATATGCATTACTACCGCAATAACCGCTCCCGGTACAGCTCCTGTTCGG
>JAAYOY010000101.1 GCA_012520035.1 Bacillota bacterium | reverse complement strand
TCATTGTGACCATTTTCCTCTAACTTTCTGTGTGCAACACCGCATGCAGTAGTTATATCTGTGGAAAGTAAGGAAACAGCCAAAGGGTGCGTTCTTGTAGGATGATCATATATGATACTGGCCAATGCTTTTCTCTCCCTTTGATCATTACAGTCACGGTTTAAGAGGGTACATCCTCAGAGTAATTTTCCAAAATTGACATCCGGTCAAATTAACCTAATGTTCAACTATGAATAATTGTCGTCACATTACGGTCTATCGTAGTAAGAGATAAGGCTGGTGCTTCTTTGATTCCAGCCATATGCCGCAACTTGAATATCGCGGCATGCCCGGCAGCTGTTCCAACACCATCAGCCGCCCCACCCAGGCAGCGCCTTTTTTGCCGCGGGGGCAAGCCGCTCTGCAATGAGAAGCATTTTGATCAGTTCCGTCCTGGTAGTCAGCTGTCCTGGTTTAAAGGTACATCCGGATAATCCCCGGGGATGCTGAGCCGCAAAACTGTTTCGATCTCACTTTTTGCCCAATGGTTTTCTGTATCTCCCACCGCCCTGGCCTGGGAGCCGGGAATCCAGGGAAAGCAGATGATAATTACGGTAGCAAAGAGTATTAGAATTAATGAAAATATTAACCTCTGGTTAGCAACTTGGTTTCTTGGGCTAATGATTTTAAACTCGGTGAGGTTAGTCTACAGTAATGGAAATGGGCAACTCCATTATGGCAGATTTCCAAATGCCTTGGAGACCAACAAGCGTTATTCGCTGCCCCAAATAACTAAACCCTTTTGCAAGTATGTCGCGAGGCAGTACATCACAAAAAGTTTTATTCTGTTGTTCCAACCAATCAAAAGCGGCCATTCTAACTAATCTTGTGGTCATCCATTGCATCACCTTTTATGAAATCATGGATTTATTTGCGGGACTTTATAACGAGCAAACTCTAATCATCTAGTTGCTTGTTTTGAAATAAGTAATAACCCACAACTCCTCCAATCCCGATTACACCAACATTAATTCGAAACTTACTTCTTTATGTAATTCACGATGAATGCCTTGCCTTCTTTGCTAAAAGAACAAAAGCCTTGGTCAATAAGAATTGGAATAAGATAACTTAGCTGTTGCGGTGTTTGCCCTTCCCTCTTTAGTATTGCACCCAGTGAGTTTTCTGGAGGGTTGTCCCGTGAGGCGCCCATATGAACTTGTCCTTTCCGTTTTATCTCAGATTTAACTAGATTTATTATATAGAGCGTTTCTTGCTTGTTGCCTTCTCTACCTGATGGATAGATTATAAATTCCTCTTTGGAACAACTTTTATAAAAAAAGTCTTTCCGCTTAGAGTTTCTAATTTTTTCATAAATCCTCCAATTAATTCATACTTTAAATATTCAAATATGGATAATGGGAAAGATGATAAATATCCTATGATTATAGTAAATTAAATATATCACAAACTAAATCTTCAAATTCATAAGCTTTCATTATCGAATGTCGAGGAGCTTCTCTCCTTGCCATCAATACTATCACCCTTTATTTATTTTAATTAAAACAATACAACTTCCAATTATAGACATTTTCTGCACTCTTTTTCATTATACTACACGAAGGATATATTTTCCAGAACAAATGACATGGATATCACAAAAAGAAGAAATAATTGAATACAATCTAAAAAACTTGTCAATTAACAGACTGTAATCAGCTGTTAATACTAATCCCCCTGGCGTAATTGTTTTCTATACAACAGGGCTACGCTTCGTAAGGATTATATTGCTGGTCCAATTGTAAAAATACTTCAATATCATATAATAATAGTCCCGATGGAGGGGAGTTTCAGCCGGACGATATTGATTTTTTGCTGGAAGAACGGGAGTTAAAAGCCAAATACCGGCGCAGTGGGGGAAGAACCAGGGGACCGAAGAAGCGCACCGGTGAAAATGACCGCCGTTTTGAAGCGGGGCTGGAAAGAATTATTAAGGGATTCGACCGCTGCTAATCCGGCACAGGCGAATTCCTTGGTTTTTTCAGCTTCCGGACACTTAAATTCTTGCAGAACGCTGCATTTTCTTATCAAGAAAATAACTTATATTTGATAATCCAACAGATTGACGAAGGATATGTTA
>JAAYOY010000100.1 GCA_012520035.1 Bacillota bacterium | reverse complement strand
CTTGAAGTTGTTCCCCTAGCCATTTTTCCTCTCTTCCTCCAGCAGGGCTAATTTCCTGCAGAAAGAATCAACCACTGGCGTTTTTCAGGATATTGCAAACCAAGCTCATTTGCAGCGATAGCTTCAATTCTATCAAGCGAACTCAGCCGCTTTACATCAAGAAGGAGTTGCTCATTTTCTTCTTGTAAAAGTGCTATTTCATTGCGCATTTGGTGTACACGGTAATTGCCCGCAATAATATGTCCGTATTGCGTTATAAGCCCAACACCGATGATGATTAAACATAAAAGCATACCGCATAGCAACACGCTTTCCCTGGGAACAGGTATTCTCCTCTCCCTGGGCAGCGGCAAATCATAAATATTTTGCCGGGGGTTGTTACCCCTTTTCAGACCCCATTCCTGATAAGATGTAAATTTTGGTTTTTCTTTCGCTACTAACAACTCTATTCACCCGCCATTTCTCTTAGAACTGTTTGTTTCCGGTATTTATGACCGAGCCGTTACTTATCTTCATTGCCGCCCTCAAACGTGCACTCCTGGCCCTGGGGTTTGCCTCTACTTCTTCCTGAGAGGGGAAAAGGGGCTTTTTTGTCAGGATTTTAAGCAGCGGCACCCTTCCACATCTGCATTCGGGGAGACCGGGAGGGCAGATGCACCTCTGAGAAAAATCTCTGAAAGAATTTTTAACTATTTTATCCTCCAGGGAGTGATAGGAAATAAGAACTATCCTCCCCCCCGGACGCAATGCTTTCATCCCTTGTTTTAAGCCGTTTTCTAAGTTTTCCAGCTCCCTGTTTACAGCAATGCGCAGCGCTTGAAAAACCCGTTTGGCAGGATGCCCTCCCTGCCGCCTGGCTCTGGCAGGTATGGCGTTTTTAATGATCTCTACAAGCTCTCCGCTGCCGGTTACGGGCCCTTTTTTCAGGCGGTGTTCAATAATAAAGGAGGCAATCCGGCCTGCCCATTTTTCCTCGCCGTATATGCGGAATATCTTTGCCAGTTCTCCGTGGGACAGCTCCCGAAGCAGATCCGCGGCGGTTTGGGGCAGCTCCCGGTCCATACGCATATCCAGGAAAACATCTTTCTTATAAGAAAAACCCCGCTCTTCGTTATCCAGCTGGTAGGAAGAAACCCCCAGGTCGAACAAAAGGCCGTCTATTCCCTCCGGCGCAAATCGCCCAAGCACATCCGCCAGGGTGTTAAAATTGGCCTTAACCGGCAAAAACAGCTCTCCGAAAAAGGAAAGTCTCCCCCGGGATGCCTCAACAGCATCACGATCACGGTCAATACCGATTAGCTTGCCTCCGGGTGACAGCCTCCTCAATATTGCCTCTGCATGCCCTCCTCCTCCCAGCGTTGCATCCACCACCGTCTTCCCGGGAGCCGGCTCCAGATACTCCAATACTTCAGCAAGCATTACGGGAAGATGAATATATTTTCCTTTATCATTAGCAGGGCTCATAACCGCCTCCGGTTTTTACATTTGAAAATCCATCAACTTCTCTGAAATCTGTTCAAAAGATTGGCTGGAATTACTGCTATATTCTTCCCAAATTTCTTTGCTCCAAATCTCTGCCCTGTTGGAGACACCGATAAAGACCACATCTTTTTTTAATTGTGAATGTTCCCGAAGAAGCGGTGGGATGAGAACACGGCCCTGTTTATCTACCTCAACCTCCGAAGCGCCTGAGAAAAACATCCTCATGAAAGCCCTCGTTTCGGCTTTATTAAAAGGCAGAGTTTTCAGCCTGGCTTCAAGGTTTTTCCACTCATGGAGAGGATATAGAAAAAGGCAGCTATCCATCCCACGGGTGATAATAAAAGTATCCCCCAGTTCATCACGAAACCGGGATGGAACAATTACGCGGCCTTTTTTATCAAGTGTATGATTGTATTCTCCTATAAGCATCAATGCACCCCACACAAAGTTGTAAAGCGTTCAACTTTAAACCACTTTACCCCACATTGAACCACCTGGTATATTATTCTATTTACAATACAAAAATCCTTCCTCTAAATAAAAATAAATATTAAAAAAATAGAGAAAAAAAGGAGCGGATTTTTGTAATGACTTATCCTTTGATGTCTTTACTGCTCATATTTAGTTTAAACATAAAAAATCGGTACTGCAAAAAAAGTCTTTCGCTGTCATATATTTCGACGATCAGGCATCTTTTTGGGATAAAAAAATTTCCTGCCGAAGGACTAAAGCGGAATAGACAAAAAAACACCAGCATTTTCTGCTGATGTTCGAAGGCAATTGTTCATAAACGTTAAATTTCATGTTATCAGGAAAAAATGATTACTCTCCCGTCACGGTCATTGGAATATCCTTGCGCCTGGATTCCCCAAAAAGTCCTCGAAATAATCCACTGCATCGAACTATGACCAACAATCTTTACACCAGGTATTTAATAAAAAAAGAAACAGTATAAAAATAGATTAACAACCCTGTAAAATCGTTGATCGTAGTAACGAAAGGGCCGGCTGAAATAGCGGGATCAACACCATAATAATTAAAAAACATAGGGACCAGGGTACCTATAAGAGTGGCAAAGGTAATCGTAATAAACATAGCAATACCCACCACCAGACCCAGGATTGGTCTTCCCTGCCATAATAGGGTAGCCGCTGCAACTATGGCCCCGTTAACGATACCCATGGCCAAACCCACTTTTAACTCGCGAAGCAGATAGCGCCATACATCTCTTTTCTCAATTTCCCCCGTAGCAAGACCGCGAACAAAGAGGGTGGAAGCCTGGGTCCCTACATTCCCGCCCATGCCCATAATGACGGGAATAAAAACGGCTAATACCACGATAAACTCCAGCGTTGCTTCAAAAGCGCCGATAACGCTACCCGACAAAAGCCCTCCCAGGAGGCTAAGGAGAAGCCAGGGCAATCTTTTAGATGCTATATTGGTAACCGAAGCTTCCAAAATATTTACCCCTTCCACCTCGCTGGTACCTGCCAGGCGATAAATATCTTCGGTGGCCTCCTCCTCAATAACATCAATAATATCATCTACGGTAATAATCCCCAGTAAGCGCTGTTCCTCATCCACTACCGGAACAGCCAGCAGATCATAACGTGCCACGATACGGGCAACTTCCTCCTGGTCCATTTGAGCTGTAGCACTAATTACATTACGATACATTATTTCTCTGAGGTAAGTACCATCCTCAGCAGCAATCAAATCCCGCAAGGAGAGAACACCGCTTAATTTGGTCTGGGAATCAATAACATAAACATAGTAAATTATTTCCGCTTCCGGGGCGACCTCTCTTAAACGGATAATTGCTTCCTCAACGGTAATATCCTCCGATAACGCTATGAAATCAGTGGTCATAATCCCACCGGCGCTATCTTCAGGATATTTTAACAGGCCTCTGATCTCCTCGGCCTCTTCTTCAATCAGCGATAGAAGCTCTTTTACCTCCTCAGGAGAAAGCTCTCTCAATAAATCGGCTGCATCATCGATCGCCATCTCTTTGAGGATGGCCGAAGCCTTGTGTTTGGTCAGCAGCCTTAACAGCGAAACCTGATCAAACTCCTCCATTTCCTGGATGATCAGGGCGGCTTCTTCATCTGAAAGAAGTTCAAAAAGCTCTTTTCTCTGCTGATCATTTAAGTCATCAATTAACTCAAGCAGATCGCTGGGGTGAATTCCCGCCTTAACCTGTTTTATAATTTTTTGCAGTGTCTCCTGGATAGACATCCCTTTCACCCCTTAGAAAAGAAAGACTTTCCTTATCAAAATAACCCCGCCATGACGTAGGCCGTTGTTTTGAACTGCTCCCTCTACAGGTGGGTGCCTTCTTACATGCTTTACAGGTCCCCATATCTCAGGGGCTTCTGCGCCACAAGTAAAGTCAGGCTCCCATTTCATCAGTGTTAGCTCAAAACTTAATCGGCTTTGCACGCGCACAGCAGGGTATTTATTTGATAATCTCGACGTTATAATAATAGCACAATCTCAATCGATACGCAAGAAAAAAGATTGAATAAGGCAAAAAATAACATTTATTCCCATTTCAAGAAGCTTAATATGCGCCTTCTTAACCGATTGATTCATAAATTCGCTTGCCAAATCTAAAAAATGCAATCAATTAATTTCATTCGCCAGGAAATTATGCAATAAAGGTCATTAACACTATACATCTACTCGTTTTTTTTATTATCCCTGGAAATGGTTGAAATATACAATTCTTTAAGCTGGCCGGGGGAAACCGGTGCCGGAGCACCGCTTAACAGGCAATTCCCTGCGGCCGTTTTGGGAAAAGCAATTACGTCCCTGATACTTTTTTTACCGGCCATAAGCATAATCAGGCGATCCAGGCCAAAGGCAATCCCCCCGTGCGGGGGCATTCCGTACTGAAAAGCTTCGAGAAAAAACCCGAATTTTTCTTCCGCCTCTTCAGAGCTCATCCCCAAAAGGTTAAAGATTTTCTCCTGGAGATCCTTTTGATAAATACGCTGGCTACCCCCCGCCACTTCAATCCCGTTATAGACCAGATCATAAGCCTGGGAGCGTACTTTCAGGGGATCTGTCGATAGAAGGGGAAGATCCTCTTCCAGCGGGGCGGTAAAGGGGTGGTGGTTTGCAGTGTACCTTCCTTCTGCCTGGTCATATTCCAGCAAGGGGAAATCGATCACCCAGAGGAAATTATCTATGCCCTCCGGTATAAGATCCAGGCGCTCTGCGAGGAGCAGCCTGAGCTGCCCCAGAACCTTTAAGGCTGTTTCCCGTTGATCCGCAACAAAGAGCAGCAAGTCCCCCGGTTCAGCCTGCAGCTTTGACCGGATCTCCATTAACTGTTCCGGCATAAAGAACTTGGCAATGGGAGTTCTAAAACCGTCACCGGTTACAATTATCCAGGCGAGTCCACCGGTCCCCCAACGCTGAACCTGCTGAGTCAATTCGTCAAGTTCCTTCCGGCTGAAATTACCGCATCCTTTGGCATTGATTCCTTTTACCACGCCGCCTTTTTGGATCATAGCCTGAAATACTTTAAACTGGGATTCTCCGGCTATTTCCGAGACATCAACTATCTCCATCCCAAAGCGGTTGTCAGGCCTGTCGCTGCCGAAACGCTCCATTGCCTCCTGGTAAGGAATGATTTCAAAGGGAACCATTAGCTCCCTTTTTAAAACCTCTTTAAAAATGTGACTTACAAGTCCTTCGATTTCGATGATAATATCCTTAACAGTCGAAAAAGACATTTCAATATCTATCTGGGTAAACTCCGGCTGCCGGTCCGCCCGGAGATCTTCATCGCGAAAACAGCGCGCGATTTGAAAATATCTATCTGCACCGGAAACCATGAGCAGCTGCTTAAACAGCTGCGGTGATTGCGGCAAAGCAAAAAAACTGCCCGGGGACGTCCGGCTGGGAACCAGGTAATCACGGGCTCCTTCAGGGGTACTACGGGTTAGCATCGGCGTTTCAATTTCCCAAAATCCCCGCCTGTTTAAATACTCCCTTACAGCCATAAGCGTCCTGTGGCGAATCAGCAGCGACCGCTGCATTTCAGGGCGCCGTAGATCCAAATAGCGGTATTTCAAGCGCAGGTTTTCATCCGTATTGATGCCGTCCTCAATATAAAAGGGGGGTGTTTTTGAAGGGTTCAATACCTCCAAATCCTCAACATTTATCTCAATCTCCCCTGTGGACAGCCTGGGGTTGACGGTTTCCGGCGAACGGCGTGCGACAGCCCCTTGAACGGCAAGTACATACTCCGGGCGTAATTTCTCAGCTTCGCTAAAAAAAGAAGCGTTTTTCTCATAATCAAATACTACCTGGACCAACCCGGAACGGTCCCGGAGATCAAGAAATATTAACCCGCCGTGATCTCTTTTGCTCTGCACCCAACCCGCCACAACAACTTTTTGCCCGATATCTTCAGCGGACAGCGTTCCACAATAATGAGTTCTTTCTAAGCGCATATACTTGTCTCAACCCCTTGAGGAGTTGTATACCCCCTTCCAGCAAATAACATACACATTGATTTTAGCCAATGGAAAGCCCCTTGTCAACTGAACTTTGATGCCGGTGTTGCAGGACTGTAAGCCTTCTGCGGTAAAGCTGTTTAATCACACTATTTAAACCGTATCATTTTATGCAATTATTATGTCATCAAAACATAAACTGGCCGATACCGCTATCTTTAAATAGAATTTACTCGTAATCAACCCGGAACAAATAAAAAAATGCCCGGCAACTACTTCTTTTGCCCGGGCATTTCTATGTTTTATTACATTTGCCCTTTTTTATCATCTGATTTTCTATTCCACATCCAGCCAAGAGATTTCCCTAATACTATCTCATCATATCTGGCAGGAAAGTAGCGATTTGAGGGAAAAATATGACAATAAAAGTGGCAGCAATTAATGCTATCCAGAAAGGGGTAACACCTTTAAAAACCGACTCAATCTTAATATTTGTCGCCGAAGCGGTAACCATGCTCACTGCCCCCACCGGCGGGGTAATAAAACCGATATTAACCAGCAGGATGGTCAAAATACCGAACCATATCCCGCTAAAACCGGCAGCGATAACCAAGGGGTAAAAAATATTCGTGAAAATAACGATAACCGCCATTGCATCCATAAAAAACCCTGCCACAAAATAGCACAAGAAAATAAACGAAGCCAGCAACACAGGGGACAGTTCGATGGCGGCAACGAAGTCTCTGATATACAAAGGAATTCTGGTAGCCGAGAGAAAATTTCCATAAAGCACCCCACCGATGATCACCAAAAAGATCATCGCCGTAATATTGGCTGTCTCAACCAGGGCTTCGTTAAACGCATTTTTGTTCATTTGTTTAGATATGACGGCATAAAGAAAGGATAAAAATGCTCCCACCGCACCCCCCTCATTGGGGGTAAAAACTCCTAAATATATTCCGCTCATGGAAATAAGAAAGATAACCGGAATCGGCCAAATATCCTTTGAAAACCGCAGCCTATCCCTGAAAGGGGCGGGAATGCCGGTAGGCGCCAGCTCCGGATTTAGCCTGACCTGCAACCAGGCCGTAAAGGCTAAGAGCAAAGCAGTAAGAATTCCGGGAATGATACCGGCAATAAGCAACTGTCCGATAGATTCCTCCGTTATAGCACCATAAATAATCAACACGGAACTGGGGGGTATTAATATGCCGAGTGTTCCACCGGACGCAATAGCCCCGGCAGCCAGAGTTTCCTTATATTTATGGGAGATCATCTCGGGTCCTGCAATTTTCCCAATTGTTGCCGCTGTTCCGATTACTGAACCTGAAACCGCAGCGAAAAATGCACAGGAAGCTATCGAAGCGATAGCAAGGCCTCCGCGAATATGTCCCAGCCAGGCATTAAAAGCACGAAAGAGCTTGCGCCCCAGTCCTGAGGAACCTAAAAACAAGCCCATCAAAGTAAACATTGGAATAACACTGAGGGAATAAACCGTAGCATTATCGAAAACATCCGTTCCCAGTTTAACAAGGGCCGCCTGAGGGCTTACAATGTAAGCGTATCCAGCAATGCCGATGACAACCATGGCTATAGCAATAGGTAAACGCAAAAATACCAATATTAATAGAATAACTAGACTAAGAACTCCAACGGATAATGCGCTCATTAATTACCACCTCTCCTGGATAGCTTGTATATGGCATTGATCAAGTCGCATAACAATACCAGGGTAAAAAATAATACCCCTATAGCCGATACTAATACCCACGGATAAACGTGGACACGCAGTACAGTGGTAACCAGACCTGAACTGTAAAGACGCCCGGTATAAACCAACATCTGCCAGAAGGCCAGGGAAAAGGTAACAGTCGCTAAGAAATAATTAAAAACATCAATGATAGTTTGCCATAAAGCCGGTATTCTTGAAACAAAAAGATCAATCGCGATATGCACCTTATGCATTTGGCTCCATCCAAGGGAAGCGAAAACAATAACTGCCAGCGCATAGCGGGTTAATTCAAAAACCCCGGGAATCGGTTCATGCAAAAATCGCATCAAGACATCCGCAACAGTTACAAACATCATCAGTACAGTAAACAGTAGGGCAATCTTCAAAAAATAACCGTTAAGCCCCTCTACAGCTCTTTTTAATAAAAGCATTACTTCTCCCCCCACTATGACTATTTTCAATCCTGAAAAAAGCAGCCATAACTTGAACAATGTTTTAATTCTCCCGGCCGCTGCAGCGCCCGGGAGAATTAAAACAAGCCGGTTATTCTTGCATGAACAATTTATTTGTATTTTTCGGCAGTGCTTTTGATCTGTTCATATACTTCCCTTCCGGGGAGCCCTTTTTCTTCCATATCATCTATCCACTTATTAACGAGCGGTTCCAATTTCTCCTTAAATTTTTGCAATTCCGCGGGTGAGACTGTTTCTACAACAATACCCTCTTCTTCAGCCCTCTGATAACCCGCCTCATCCTCTCTGATATATTGCTCGCCAATTTTTTGAGGGAACTCTTCCAGAAGATCTTTGATAAGCTGCTGATCATCCGGTGAGATTTTCCCCCAGGAAGCTTTGTTCATAACCATATGCAGCGGAGTTGCATACATATTCATCACCAAAACATTTTCCACAACATCTCCAAGGTTAAAAGAAATTAAAGTAGAAATAGGCAGCAGTGTGCCCTCCACTATTGACCTTTCAATAGCATCGTAAGTATCCGATACCGGCAGCGAAACAGGAACTGCCTCCAAAGCTGCAAGAACGTCGTTACCGACGGTGCTGGGAGAACGCACCTTTCTGCCCTTAAGGTCTTCAACCGTCTTTACCGGTTCTTTCATTAAAAAGTGGCCCAAATCTGTTGTGCCCCACCACAACAACTCAACATCCTTATACTCTATATCCCTGATTACGGGATTATTCTTTTGTACTTCCCATGCCGTAAGGTTTGCCTGTAAGGGAGATTCAAACATAAAAGGAAATTCCAGAATACTGGTTAATGGGAACAACCCGGGTGTATATGCAGGTAAAACAAGACCGATATCGATTACACCGGATAATGTGGCATCATAGTTCTTATCAGCCGCGGCAAGCTCATTGGCAGCATAAACAAAGATCTTTACTCGACCGTCGGTTTTCTGCTCAATCTCTTCAGCCCATGGCACCAGCACATTGGAGTGGAGAGGGTGCATCGGCGGCATAAAATGGCAAAGATTAAATTCTACAGGTTGATAATCTTTCTGTTCCGATTTAGGTTGTGTTTCAGTATCCCCACTTTCTTGAGGGGGAGTAGTTGTTTCCGACTGCGAACAGCCCCCTGCGAACAAAACAAGCAGAGAAATTACAATCAACAGGCAGGTTAACGCCTTCAGCTTTGAAATTCCAAAACAATTCGAGATCATTACTTTGCCTCCTTTTATAAATATATTAAATAAAACTTTGAAGATCCTGTAACCCCCATAATTCACCGCTAACAAGATACTTAGCTAACCCAATACTACATGAAATCACCACCCTCTTTTAATAAAATTATTTAATTAAAGGATAATAATTAAAATATTTTTCCAATTAGCCTTGTTGGCAGTATAAACCATATTGACAAAATTGGAGTTGCTCAATCCTGGCGCAATTGTTTTTTTGTTTAAATAAGATATTCATCAATAAACTGCATTATCCTTCAAAATTATCGCAATTAATAGGCTATAGAATAACCCCCTTTCAATCCTTTTATAAAAAATGTACTTGCAAGTAACATGCCAATTCTTTAAGATGCGCAACTTTCACAGCAATGGCCGCAACACCTGGTTTTATTGCTTTATTTATTTTAAATACTCTAAGATAATTAATGGCAATTTTCCATTTTTGAAAACTTTATTTCAAGAATGACAGATAGCAGGAAAGACAAAATAAACGATTAGTTGGCAGAATTTTTAGACTCTTATGCTGGGGACGTCCCAAAATAAGGAGAAGAAAATATGGAAGGCAATAAAGCAAACAATCAAATTTTGTACTGCATTTTCCTGAACAAGCTGGAGAGACTTATTCCTAATTTCCGGGCAGCTTCCAGCTTATTATCCGATTGTTCCAGTGCTTCTTTGACTAGCTGCCATTCATACTGCTTTATTTTTTCCTTAAGTGTATCAGTATTATCCGGCTTCATTAACACATAAGTTTTGGGAAGATCTGCAAGAGAGATTTTGTCCTGCGGTACGGTAACCATTAGTCTTTCAACCAAACTTTGCAATTCTCTGACATTACCCGGCCAGGGATACGCGTATAAATGGTGAATAATATCATCGCTTATTTCTTTCTCAATTCCATATTTCT
>JAAYOY010000015.1 GCA_012520035.1 Bacillota bacterium | reverse complement strand
CAAATTTTTGTTTCCAGGAGGTCGCAGGGCCAACAGGACCGCTGTCGGGATCGCGTTTGCAGATTATATAAATGGTAAGCATAAAAAGAGCCGCCAGGATTGTCCCCGGAATTATTCCCGCAACAAAGAGCTTGCCTATAGACTGCTCAGTTAATATACCGTAAACGATGAAGATAGTGCTGGGAGGGATCATGACACCCAGACCGCCGGCTACGGTCACCGTCCCGGTAGATAACCAGTCGCTGTAGCCAAACCGTTTCATTTCCGGAATAGCTATTCTCCCGATTGTGGCGCAGGTAGCGGAAGTTGAGCCGCAAACCGCGCCGAATACCGTTGATGCAGCAATAGTGGCCACTGCCAGCCCGCCCGGCATATGCCCGAAAATCGCATGCGCTGTTTCAAACAGTTTTTTCCCAATCCCCGCAGCAAAAGCATAACAGCCCATGAGCACAAACATGGGGATAACACTCAGCGGGTAGGAAGCAAATTGTTCAAATACATCTCTCGGCAACAGAGAAAATCCGACCTCTGGGGATACCAGATAAGCATAACCGGCCACGCCGGCAAACGCCATAGCAAAGGAAATCGGCATGCCTATTGCAAAGAGAATAAGCATTAGCACTAATCCAATCAGCCCAATTATGTCCGGACTCATCCCCTCACCACCCCTCTAGCAGATTGCAACAACTCCTTCAGCAGTACCAGACAAAGTGGAATACAACAGAAAGCTATCCATAAAGTAAAGGGATAAAGAGCAATTCTGGAGACAGCCGTTACCTCCTGGGTAATTTTTAAAGCCTGTGTATATTCAATGCTTTTCCAGAAAAGGAGAACAAATAACGCAAGCCCCAGTAAAGCGGCTATAAAGTTAAAGAAATTTTTGAGCCTTCCAGGTAAGCTGTCCACAAACTCCAACCGGATATGCTTACCGTCAATTTTGGTAGCAGCAAGCGCACCCGCCATGGCGATCACCTGCAAAAAATAAACGATCTCGGTACCGGCGGCAATGGGCTTGCTAAACAATTTGGCACCAATTACATCAATTAAATTGGAAACGATTATCCCCACTATAGCAACTATAGCAATATTTTCGAACCAGACGCTGATTAAATAGTTGAGTTTGTCCAATCTCTTGAAGTCACCACGCGGTACACCCTTATTGCCTAAAGGGCTATCCAACGCAGATTTTTTTGAACTATTGCTGGATTCTTTCATATGTTAAGCTACCTCCGCAAATTATGGGGTAAGCGAGTTTTGGTCGCTTACCCCGGTTATTAACATAAATTTCTTTAACGTATAACGGCAATTTATTTTAAAATATCCTCAGAAGGGATGTCCTCTTCTACCTCCTGTTTTTTCCAATAATCCATGCGCTCTCTGATAAAAGCAAGCTGCTCCCTGATTTCTTGCTCGGAATAGCCTTTGTCTACCATCTTGGTGATGTAATCTTCCATAACCGGTTGTACGGCTTCTTGCCAGCGGGCCGCTTCTTCATCAGAGAGAGTGATATATTCGGCCCCTTGTTCAATTGCCAAGTGAAATCCTGCACGATTCATATCAATCCAGCCAAGCCCCATTCGTTCCTCATACTCTGAGCGCAGATCTGTAAAGATTTGCTGGATGTCTTCCGGCAGGCTATTCCATTTATCCTTGTTCATCGCTATATAAAAGTTATACTGGTTGCCTATACACGGGACATAAGTAGTGTATTTAGTCACATCAGCTATTTTGAAACTTTCTAGCACTTCAGAGCTGACGAGCAGGCCGTCAATAGTACCTTTTGACATCGCCTCGTATACT
>JAAYOY010000099.1 GCA_012520035.1 Bacillota bacterium | reverse complement strand
GCGGAATTTGAATCTAATACGGAAGTTGGGATTATTGCAGATGAACAACCGGCTGCGGGCGAAGGCCGGGACGGGGAGCTGATAATGCAATATCTGGGGCATTCCTGCTTTTTTTTGGAAACCGGAGGATTTCGAATATTAATTGATCCCTATTCTCCACAGGTTGGTTACGGTACACTCTTAAAAGAGGCGGATCTGGTAACAATAAGTCACGAACACATGGACCATAATTATGCGGAGGCAGCCCCCGGGGCTGAGATTATCAGGGGTTTAACTTCCGATGGTCTTGGGTGGGAAACAGTTTCATATAAAGAAGGAAACATTAGCATTACCGGTATTCCCTCGTATCATGACAACGCCTCCGGCAAGTTGAGAGGGAGGAATACAGTATTCATTTTTGATATTGCGGGTATAAGACTGGTCCACCTGGGAGATCTCGGTCATCTCCTTCACGAAGGGGATATTGAAAGGATCAGGCCTGTGGATATTTTATTTATACCGGTGGGAGGGCATTATACGATAGATGCTCTTGAAGCGGCGCAGGTGGTCGAACAGTTGGTGCCTTCAGTGGTTGTACCCATGCATTATGGAACAAGGGCTACCAGGAACTGGCCCATCACCAGCTGCGATCCTTTTCTGGAAGGCGAAGATGCTGTTTACAAAAAAGGGAATAAACCGCTGAAGATAGTCAAAGATATCCTGCCGGAAACAACGGAAGTATGGGTCCTTGAACCTGCCGAAATAAAGATTGAATAAATACGCTTTACCTGCAGGGGAGAAAAGGGGGTAACGTCTCATTTGTCCGTAATAAGGCTTATTCTAATTACTGTTATTTTCTTCACTGTATCTGTGCTTTTACTCTCAACGGGTTGCTATCAACCTTCCGGGCCTGCTGCGGTAGTCCTGCCGGAGGAAGAGGAACAGGAAATATTGCGGGAAGCGAACCCGCCCGGAGAGCTAAACGCGGTCCTATATTTTGCATCAAATCATGGGGATAAACTGGTTAAGGAAGAAAGAACTATTGAGGCAGATGGGGGGGATATCAGAGAAATAATACTTGCAGAACTGATTAAGGGTCCGCATAGCCCGGCACTGAACAGGACAGTGCCCGCAGGTGTTAAAGTGCTCGGGGTATCGGTAAACAGCGGTATCGCTTCGATAGATTTTTCAGAGGAGATCAGATCCGGGCACTGGGGAGGTTCAACTGGAGAAATATTGACCGTATACAGTATCGTCAATACATTGGCAGAACTTCCTGAAATTGAGATGGTCAGGTTTCTAATCGAAGGTGAAGAAATAGAAACGCTTGCAGGGCATCTGGACCTTTCCGAACCTGTATATCCCGATGAAGGGCTAATAAAGAACTAAAACTAAGGCTGATTGAATCCCAAAAAGCTCATTTTCCATCAAAAACGACGGCTGAAAGAATCCGTCTTTTTTTCTTTGTACAAAAAATTAAAACTACAATAGCGCTGCCATTTCCCAGATGATCATCCCCGGAAGAAGAGCATAATCTTCTGTTGGCAGGTAGCCTGGTGCGGATGCATCGTACAAAATATTTGCCGAAGGAGGAAACTCTTCATCACCTTCCCAGAGAACAAACCCAACCGGAACCCTGGGGAAGGGACGCAGGATCATACATAGATCGCCATAGGAAGCGCTTATTCCCCCTAAAGAAGCGGCGATTTCCTGAAACCGTTGCGGCTGTTTGCCGAAATACTTCAAGAAAGGCTTTATTGTCCTATTCTGGTAGGGGCCGGTATATATCGCTCCCCCGGGAAGCTCTTTGAAGGTAATCCATTCATTTTTGAGAGATTCACCGGCGGCGGTAGTGAGATAATGAAGAAAAAGAATCCGCAGCTGTATAGATACCTCCTTACCGTCATGAATCGGGCTGATTTCACCGGTGCTGTGTTTAACCAGATATTTTCTGTTTAAATAAGGGACAATGTAGCTATCCTGTTCTCTATTAAAGAGAACGCCGCTGTTCATGGATACCTGCCGGGGATCGGCCGAGGAAAGCTTATTAACGGCTATCTCCAAAGCGACACCAAGATTGTATTTTTCTTTTTCTGATAAGTTTTTTTTAATCAAGATGCAACCTCCTGTTATTTATGCGCTGCAAAATTCCGGGGGGAACATTCCCCGGGTGTAATTTGATCATTTTTTTATAGCAGAAGAGGCTATAAAGGCATTCCCTGTACATCTGCATCCTGTAACTGAAACCCCGGTAGAACCCCAGTTTTTCTTCCTTGGTGACATGAGTTAAACCTTTAAGTTCCGGATAAGTCACCTTTTCCTGTGCAAGCTTTGCATATTTGGTCAGCAGTATCTCTACTCCAAAGCGTGACCAGGACAAATCAGGCAGTATCTCCACAAATCCCCTGCTCAAAGCGCGCTGTCCGTTAAGGATGGAAAAGTAATGCTGGGCGAGGTTGACTTTTGTTTTGTTTCCGTCCCGGAAAGTGCCGATTGTCATAGCGGCCGGCTCAGTTTCGCATAAGGGAGATAATAATTTTTCGATATGTTCGTGCTTTAAATATAACAAATCTGCATCGAGGAAAATATAGTAAGCTGCATCAGGGGCCGCTTCCAGACCCGCCTGCAGGGCCGCACCCTTGCCCTTGTTTTGTTCAAACCTGATTATCTTTACGGGGAAAGCCGCTGCCTTTTGAGAAGTTCTGTCTTTTGAGCCATCGTCAATTACGATTGTCTCATTAACCAATGAACAGGATGTTATTACCTCCAAAACCGGGGTAATGCGTGCTTCCTCATTGTAAGCAGGGACCAGGGCAACAGTTTTATTACTCCTCAATTGTAATATCTCCTTTAAGCAGCACAAAATTATGCTCTACTGATTATACCTGAAATACCCCATAACTATATTTTCCTATTATTCTTTCTACATTAATGGAGAATTTCCTTTAATAGCGAGGTATTCTTTTTAAGCACGAGGCAAATAAAAAATTGCTGTGGAAACATTTCTTTTTACAGCTTTTATTAAAGCATCTGTAACACTACAGGAGCTCCATGTATATATTATAATGAGCTTTATTAAAAGCAGTATTGAAAGGAGGGAAACAAAATGACACACGGCTTAGATGTTAAAAAAAGGTTGCTCAAGGTTGAACGGGTAGTCGGTGAAACTACAGTAAGGAGGACTATTGAAGCGGATGTTGAGCTGCCTTTTAAAGTAATTAAAGTATTTGATATAATTGCGGACATAAACGATGTAGAAACAGAAGTAAGCAATGGTACGGTAGAGATCAGCGGTACCATTGGAAAAGAAATTTTTGTAGTAGACAAGGGAGATCTCGTTCGTACAGTAGAGGAGGAAGTGCCTTTCCGGGTAATGGTAGATGTTGAGGGAGCAGAACGTGATATGAACGTTCACGTTGATATAAAAGTAATCTCTGTAGAAGCCAAATTTATAGAATCTCAAACTGTACGCCAGACAATCGTGTTGGAAATATTTGTTAAAGTGACGGAAACAAAACAGATCGAAGTAGTGGTTGATGTCAGCGATCACGATATCGATGTTGATAAAGAACTCCTAAAAGTTGATAGCGTCG
>JAAYOY010000098.1 GCA_012520035.1 Bacillota bacterium | reverse complement strand
GGCTTTGGGCTTGGGTGTATCAAGATATGGTACCGTTTCTTCAGCAATGCGATTGGCGATAGCAGCCGGAGTGAAAATCTCGCTGAGCAGGTTGGCAAGCTCCTGCCATTTGCGATCCTCTCCGCTGCGGCGTACCGCCAGAGCCAGGACTTCAAGGCGGTTGAGAATAACGAGCTCCGCTTTCAGTTCATCGATGGTGCGGGCAGCCGTAGCCTGGTCGAGAATCTCTTCCTCCGCGGCTGCTGCTTCATTTTCAGGTAGATCATCCAGTTCATCCACATCTTCGTCATCCAGAAGAGGGACGCCCATAGCAATGTCCGCGATAGCGGCACCCCGTTGCAATAGTTCCAGCTCGCGCAGACGTTTTTCCAGTCGCTCGCGGCGCCGGCGCAGGGATTGGTAGATAGCCTCGGGAGAGGAGGCCAGTCTGCGCTGCAGGATGGTGAGGGCAAAACCTACTGTTCCTGCTCGCTTGTCATTTTGCAGTGCTTCGGCGCGGTTAAACTCTTCCCGTACATAGTCGGTTACTTCCTTATAAAGTTTTGCTTCTGCATCGGAGAGCTCATAAATTACTGTATAGGCGATACGCTCGGGAAAAAGCGGGGTGCTATCAAATTTAAGCAGGTTTTCCTTGACCATGCGGCGCATCAGGTCTGAGACATCCACGGAGTGTACGCCGTCCCGGAAACGGCCTTCAAAGCGGTCACCGTCCAGGAGGGCAAGGAAGAGCTGGAAGTCTTCGTCTTTTCCGTTGTGCGGTGTGGCCGTCATTAGCAGGAAGTGTCTCGTCAGAGTGCTGAGGAGCTGCCCTAGCTTGTATCGCTTGGTATATTTAATTTCCCCGCCAAAAAATGTGGCGGATAGCTTATGTGCTTCATCGCAGATAATGAGATCCCAGCGGCAGTCGGGGGCTTTGAGTTTCTGCTGCACATCCTCATTGCGGGAGAGCTTGTCCAGCCGGGCGATGACAAGATTGTTTTCCAGAAACCAATTGCCTGTACGGGCGGCTTCAAGCTTATCATTAGTGAGAATATCGAAGGGAAGCTGAAAGCGGCGATACAGTTCGTCCTGCCACTGTTCGGCCAGACTGCCTGGGCAGACTACCAGGCAACGCTGCAGGTCCCCGCGGGCGATCAGCTCTTTGATTAAAAGCCCGGCCATGATCGTCTTGCCGGCACCAGGATCATCAGCAAGCAAAAAGCGGAGGGGTTGCCGGGGCAGCATAGACTCGTAAACAGCCGTGATCTGATGAGGCAGTGGTTCTATAAGGGAGGTATGTACTGCCAGGACAGGATCAAAAAGGTGCGCCAGCCGTATGCGGTGGGCTTCGGAAACCAGTCTGAAAAGACTGCCGTCGCCATCAAAACTCCAGGGCCGCCCTGCTTCAACCACTTCGAAGCGGTTTTCGTCATCCTTATAAAGAAGTTCGTTCGCCACACGCCCGGATGGATCTTTAAAAGTCAACTCCAGCGCTTCTGAACCAAACCATTGTACACCGATAACTGTCACCAAGCAATCGGGCAAAATACCCCGGACAACTGCATTAACCTGAAGATCTTCAAGTCGGCTCATTTATTTATCTCCTAACTGAAAAGCTTAAATAAACCAAATCTTTACTAAAATAGATTAATAGGATCGGTTGACTCAATCTCCAAAGGATAACAAAATAACTTTTTCAATAGTTTCAAGCTCTTTACTTGTTGCTTAATCAAAAAAATTCCCCTACCTCATTTCATCTATCTATTGTAGCAATATCTATTGTAGCAATGTATTAGCATGTATGATATTTACAACAGTATTAACGTATCTTATTTGTAATTAATTATACCACAATATTTGGAAATTAAGGTAAAGGATTTTTATCACTTCGACCGAACCTTCTTCAGCCGCTTCAAAAGCTAGCCAGGCCCTATGTATTTTCCAAATGTTGATATCCGCCGGGATAAAAAGGAATGTAGGGGGCCAGGATAGCCGAGTGTGTAAATAACGGTTGCTTTATATAGAAAGGGATGTCGAGTCAGGATTATATTTAGCTGTTGTCCCAGGGATACCTGGGGCTCACACACAGGCCGAAACGCTGGATGAACTTCAAATAAGGAACCGAGTAAACACTGACGCCGGCTGAAAAATGTCAGTTACAGTTTAAAATCATTTTTCCTCGATAAAAGCAGCTTTCTGCCTTTAAAGACCGCTTTCCGGCCGTACCTGCGCCGCAGCATATCCAGAACCGGGGTGATTTTTTCTTCCCGCGGATCCCCAATGGATATCAGCGAGAGCTGGGAAAATGTTATTACGGCTCGGATAAAAACAAACACCATATTTTTCTCTCCGGCAGCGCGTGCCGGGAATATAGCACACACTCAATTAAATAAAGAACAATAAATAAAAACCAAAGCCTTTGAAAAACAGAACAAAAATTTATTTTAGCATCTTCATATTCAACAATTTATCAACAATGGGAATATCTGCCGGTGCAAAATCATAGTTACCTAGCTCCTCTTGCGTCACCCACCTTATCTCATCATGAACAGCAGGTGCCATAGACCCAGATATCCATTCCACAAAAAAAGCAAGAAGCTCTATTTCACCATGACTATAATCATAAATACTGTTACCAAAATAAGCTCCTACGTTAATCTTTATCCCAAATTCCTCATTCATCTCTCTTTTTAAACATTCTTCAGGAGTTTCCCCGTTTTCAATTTTACCACCAGGGAATTCCCATTTGTGAGGAACCTTTCCTTTAGCAGATCTTTTGGCAATTAGTATTTTATTGTCTTTTATAAGAATAGCGGCGGTTACTTGTTGCATCAGTTACACCTTTTTAGTTGCTCTTTTTTTTACACCCAGGTATTAATGCTGTCAATTTTAATTTAAGCCTACGCAAAGTTCGTTCGAGAATATTAATCAATTTTATTAGGCCGGGCAAAACAATATTAAAATTCCGTAATTAGTATTCCATCAAACCAGCCGAAATTAGAACGCGGTGTATTATCCTAAAATTACTTTAATGGCATTTTATAACGGCAATTAGGATAGTTAGAACAGCCATAAAAATTTCCATATTTACTTTTTCTAATTACTAGTCTTCCATTACACTTGGGACATAATAAAGCATTCTCTTTCGTTTTTCTTTCATTTATAATAGTTCTGACACCTTTAACATGTTTTTTACGTATAGTTTATCCAAAACATTATGCTCAGTTATAACACTATATATCATTAACGTTGCATAAACAATAAATTCAATTGTCAAGCAACAAGATACCGAGAAATCTAAAGAAAATGTGAGAAAAAGTAATTTTTGCCTTGTACTTTGAAAAAAAATCCTTTATAATAGAGAT
>JAAYOY010000014.1 GCA_012520035.1 Bacillota bacterium | reverse complement strand
CATATCCCTGACTGGCCAAACAATAGGTGATCGCTGATGTCAATGTCGTCTTGCCATGGTCCACGTGCCCTATCGTTCCTACGTTAACGTGAGGCTTGGTCCTCTCAAATTTTTTCTTGGCCATATTATTTTACCCCCTTAGTTTTCAGATAACTGGTTTTTATTGTTTAATAAATATACGTCCTGTTTACAATTTTCTCGGCAATATTTGATGGAAGCTCATTATAGTAGGAAAACTCCATTGAAAAAGTCCCGCGTCCCTGGGTATGAGAGCGCAAGTCGGTAGCATAACCAAATAGTTCCGACAGAGGAACAAAACCTTTTATAACCTGGCTCCCCCCCTTGGGTTCAATTCCTTCAATCCTGCCACGGCGGGAATTGACATCTCCGATAACTTCTCCAATATATTCTTCAGGAACCATAATATCCACTTTCATAATCGGCTCCAACAGAACCGGATTTGCCTGCGACATACATTTTTTAAAGCACAGGGAAGCAGCAATTTTAAAAGCCAGTTCTGAAGAGTCAACCGGATGAAAAGAGCCGTCAAGCAAAGTCGCTTTAAGATCAATTACAGGATAGCCGCCCAAAACACCGCTGTTGGCTACTTCCTTCAGGCCGGTTTCAATTGCCGGTATGAACTCTTTAGGAATAACTCCACCGACGATTTTATTTTCAAAGATAAAACCACTGCCCCTTTCCAGGGGGACGATCTCCAGTACTACATGGCCATATTGACCCCGCCCTCCCGATTGACGGATAAATTTTCCTTCGGAACGGGCTCTTTTGGTTATGGTTTCCTTGTAGGCTACCTGTGGCCGGCCAACATTGGCTCCAACATTGAACTCCCGCAAAAGCCGGTCAACAATAACCTCTAGGTGCAACTCCCCCATACCTGAAATAAGCGTCTGGCCTGTCTCTTCATCTGTAAAGGCCTGAAAAGTAGGGTCCTCCTCGGAGAGTTTCTGTAAAGAGAGCGACATCTTTTCCTGGTCTGCCTTTGTTTTAGGTTCAATGGCTACAGCGATAACCGGCTCGGGAAATTTGATATTTTCAAGGATAATGGGCTCCGTTTCACTGCAGAGAGTATCACCAGTGGTAGTTTTTTTTAGCCCCACGGCAGCAACAATATCACCGGCAGAAGCCTCATTTAATTCTTCCCTGTGATTGGCATGCATCCTCAGGATGCGTCCTACGCGTTCCTTTAAACCCTTGCTGGAATTATATAAATAGGAACCGCTTTTAATCCTTCCGGAATAAATACGGAAAAAAGTTAGTTTTCCTACATAAGGATCACTCATAATTTTAAAAGCCAACGCCGCAAAAGGAGCATCCTCAGCAGCTGTACGCAAAATTTGTTCATCTTCTTTTTCGGGCCTGAATCCCCTAACCGGAGGCACTTCCAGCGGAGAAGGGAGATAGTTCACCACAGCGTCCAGCAGCGGCTGCACCCCCTTGTTGCGGTAGGAAGAACCGCAGAGAACAGGAACATAGCCCTTTTCTATCGTAGCGGAACGCAGAGCGCAATGAATCTCGTCCACGCTGATTTTCTGACCCTCCAAATATTTTTCCATAATATTTTCATCGACCTCTGCCAGGGTTTCCAACAACCTTTCCCTGTAGTGCTCCGCCAGTTCAAACAATTCTTGAGGTATTTCAGTTTCATCGCTACGGGTTCCTAGATCATCCAGATAGATGATCGACTTCATCCGGATTAAATCTATTACTCCCCTGAAATTCTCTTCTGCCCCTATGGGCAATTGGATGGGTATAACATTGGCTTTAAGCTTGGCGCGCAGCATACGCAGTGTATTGAAAAAGTCAGCACCGAATATATCCATTTTGTTGATATATGCCAGGCGGGGAACACTGTACCTGTCAGCCTGTCGCCAAACCGTTTCAGACTGCGGCTCAACCCCTTCCTTGGCACAAAAAATACCGATTGCACCGTCAAGCACCCTGAGTGAACGTTCAACCTCTACAGTAAAGTCCACGTGTCCTGGTGTATCTATAATATTAATCCATACCCCTTTCCAAAAGCAGGTAGTAGCAGCAGACGTGATAGTAATACCTCTTTCCTGTTCCTGCACCATCCAATCCATGGTAGCAGCACCATCGTGCACTTCACCAAGCTTGTGAACCCTGCCCGTATAAAAAAGGATACGTTCTGTAGTGGTTGTCTTTCCACCGTCTATATGCGCAATTATGCCGATGTTTCTTGTTTTAGCCAGATCCATACTACCCACCTCCTTTCAGGGGTAGAATATAAAAGCTGAATACGTTTTTACCAGCGGTAATGTGCAAAGGCCTTATTGCTCTCCGCCATTTTATGGGTATCTTCTTTCTTCTTGATTGTATTGCCTGTATTATTAGCAGTATCCATTAACTCGCCGGCAAGCCTCTGGGCCATGGTTTTTTCGCCCCGCGACCTGCAGTTGTTTACCAGCCACCTGATAGCCAGGATAAGTTTACGATGCGCGTTCACTTCTACCGGCACCTGGTAAGTTGCGCCACCAACACGCCGGGGTTTAACCTCCAGGACCGGTGAAGCATTGCGTATGGCAGTTTCAAAAACTTCCAGGGGTTCTTTTCCCGTTTTCTCCCTGATAATATCCATTGCCTCGTAAAAAATTGCCCGTGCGATACCCTTTTTCCCATCGTACATTAGCTTATTAATAAATTTACTGACAACCACATTATTATACACGGGATCCGGGGATATTTCTCTCTTGGAAACAGGACCTTTTCTCGGCAAGCATACCCCTCCTCTCATGTTATTCTTAAAAAAACCAGTAAATAATTCCGGAAACCTTAAACGCCTGCTACATATCTTAAAATCTCTTCGATTTCTTCACTTTATCTATCTCTTCTTAGATTTTCTCTCCGCATTTACTTTTTTATGCTTTCGGCCTTTTTGATCCGTATTTGGAACGTCCGCGTTTTCTATTATCAACACCGGCAGCATCAAGCGCTCCCCTGATGAGGTGATACCTTACGCCGGGCAAATCCTTTACGCGACCGCCTCTTACCAGAACGACGGAGTGTTCCTGCAGGTTATGGCCTATACCGGGGATATATGCCGTAACTTCAGTACCGTTGGTCAACCTTACACGTGCAATTTTACGCAAAGCGGAGTTAGGCTTTTTAGGCGTTGTGGTAGAGACCCTGGTACAGACCCCCCTTTTTTGCGGAGACCCCTCCAGCGCCGGTGAATTGGATTTTTTCATGACCTTTTTTCTATTGTGACGTACCAGTTGATTTAATGTGGGCACCAGAACACCTCCTTTCTTTATGCAGCGTTATCTTTCAATAATCGCCGCCACAGCGGCACCAACTTTTATATTGCACGCTTTGCCCAACTCGGCCATGGTATCGACATTGTAAATCTGGATACCTTTTTCCCTGCACAATTGCACAACGGGAGCAGTTACTTTTTCGTCAGCATCCCCGGCAATATATACAGCCAGCGCCGAGCCGTTTTCCAGCGCTTTCATTGTTTGACGTGTTCCGGCAACAAAGACCCTTGCCCTTTTAATCTCTTCCAGTGACATAATTTGAGATTTCCCCCTCCTTATTACATTCATCGAAGGTTTTATCTTGAAAGAAACACACTCAGCTATTTTAGCACCGCAAATAGTAATTGTCAATAATATTTTAGCCCGATTCTGCAGCATTTTCCAAGCTGATGGGCTTCTTAACAGAATTGACGGGTACACCTTTTCCTAAAATATTTCCTGTTTCACTCTCGCTCCCTACCAGTGTAGAAAAAGCATCATAATCCTCCAGTATTGTATCCGCTGTCAGGTCTTCCGACCGGCCTTTATTTTCTCCACGCTCCGGCTCGGAGGTCTCGTTTTCCATTTCTCCCTTTAAATCTATTACTTTAATGTTGCGGTAACGCGACATACCCGTTCCAGCAGGGATTAATTTCCCGATGATAACGTTCTCTTTCAAGCCCAATAGCGGATCGACTTTCCCTTTTATGGAGGCATCCGTTAAGACCCTGGTAGTCTCCTGGAAAGAAGCAGCGGACAGGAAAGAATCGGTAGCAAGGGAGGCCTTTGTAATACCAAGAAGAACAGGACGCGCTACAGCCGGTTTACCCCCTTCCTCCATGATTCTGCGGTTAACTTCCTCCACGACAAAACTATCCTCCAGGCTGCCGGGGAGCAGATCCGAATCTCCCGCGTCCTCTATTTTAACTTTTTTGAGCATCTGCCTGATAATAACCTCAATATGCTTATCGTTTATATCCACGCCCTGCAAGCGGTATACTCTCTGTACCTCCTGGATCAGGTAAAGCTGTACGCCCCGGATACCCTTAACTTTCAGGTAATCATGAGGGTTAATGGAACCTTCCGTCAACTCCTCACCCGCCTCAATCTCTTCGTCCTCTTTTACCTTCAAACGGGCGCCATATGGAACCTGGTAAGTTTTTACCTCCCCCTGGGGAGAGTAAATCCTTATTTCCCGCTTGTTGCGAGCCTCCCTCAACTCTACCCTGCCGGGAATCTCACTGATAAGCGACTGGCCTTTAGGTTTGCGCGCCTCAAAAAGCTCCTCCACCCTGGGCAGACCCTGGGTAATATCGTCACCGGCTACGCCTCCCGTATGGAAAGTACGCATTGTAAGCTGGGTACCGGGTTCCCCAATGGATTGGGCAGCAATAATCCCTACTGACTCTCCTACGTCTACCAGCTGTCCAGTAGCCAGATTGCGTCCATAGCATTTAATACAAACCCCGTGACGGGACTTGCAAGTAATTACGGAACGTATGCTGACTTCTTTGATGCCGGCATCTATGATCCTGGCTGCGTCATCCTCATCGATAAGCTTATCCTTTTCAACCAAAATTTCCCCGGTTTCCGGATGCAGGATATCCTCCAGGGAAAAACGTCCAATAATACGTTCGGAAAGTTCCTCAATAACATCATCGCCGTCTTTTAGTTCCTTAACTGTGATTCCCTGCATAGTACCGCAATCCTGATCCCTGACAATAACATCCTGGACTACGTCTACCAGCCGGCGCGTCAGGTAACCGGAATCTGCGGTTTTTAAAGCCGTATCCGCCAGTCCTTTTCGAGCCCCGTGGGTGGAGATAAAATACTCCAGCACGGTTAATCCTTCACGGAAGTTGGCTTTAATCGGCACGTCGATAATTCTGCCTGTCGGATCAGCCATCAGTCCCCTGATACCGGCCAGCTGCGTTATCTGGGATTCGTTACCACGAGCTCCGGATTGGGACATCATATAAATTGGATTAAAACGATCAAACCCTTTCATCAGGGCGTTGGAAATGATGTCTTTGGACTTATGCCAGATCTCTATAACCCGGTCATAACGTTCCTCCTCGGTAATAAATCCGCGGCGATACTGCTTCTCAATTTCTTCAACCTGCTGCTCCGCTTTTAATAGCGTCTCAGCCTTTATTTCAGGGATTACAATATCGTCCATGCCGATGGTAACCCCGGCTTTGGTAGCGTAAGAAAAACCGAGTTTTTTTATCTGGTCAAGTATTTCAGTAGTTTTCGTGCTTCCATACTTGCGGTAAGAAAGAGAAATCAGATGCACCATAAAATTCTTCTTAATCGCCTCATTGGGCGGTAACTCGCGCAGAATTTCGGGCAACCTGCTGAGTGCTCCTTTTGTAGGTGATAAAATATATTCGCTCTGGACAGGTATTTTCATATCTGCATTGTTGATATAAGGAAAATCTTCGGGGAAAATTTCATTAAAGATGAGCTTTCCAGGAGTAGTAATTAAATATTTCTTCTTAGACCCATCTTCTGTTTGCCCAAAATTCGGCTTTTTGTAATTCGAAATATTAACCAGGATGCGCGCTTGCAGTTCTACAGATCCGAGATGATAGGCCATAATCACCTCAGCGGGATCGTTAAAGAACTTGCCTTCCCCCTTTGCACCTTCTTTCTCCAGCGTCAGATAATAGATTCCCAGTACCATATCCTGCGTGGGGATTGCTACCGGTCGGCCGTCTTTAGGATTTAATAGATTTCTCGCTGAAAGCATCAGGATCCGGGCTTCTGCCTGAGCTTCAGCGGAAAGGGGAACGTGAACGGCCATCTGATCGCCATCAAAGTCGGCATTATAAGCGCTGCATACCAGGGGATGAATCTGAATCGCCCTGCCCTCCACCAGCACCGGCTCAAACGCTTGAATACCCAGGCGGTGCAACGTCGGAGCCCTGTTTAAAAGCACGGGGTGATCTTTAATCACTTCTTCCAGAACATCCCATACTTCAGGACGCACCTTTTCCGCCATTCTTTTAGCGCTTTTTATATTATGGGCAAACCCATCCTGTACCAGTTTGCGCATGACAAAAGGTTTAAAAAGTTCCAGGGCCATCTCTTTGGGTAGTCCGCACTGGTAAAGCTTCAGCTCCGGACCAACCACAATAACGGAACGGCCTGAATAGTCCACTCGCTTGCCCAAAAGGTTCTGGCGAAAACGCCCCTGTTTTCCTTTGAGCATATCGCTTAATGATTTAAGCGGCCTGTTTCCGGGGCCTGTTACAGGTCGGCCTCTCCTGCCGTTATCGATCAATGCATCAACCGCTTCCTGCAGCATACGTTTTTCGTTACGGACAATAATATCGGGAGCCCCGAGGTCCAGTAACCTTTTCAGGCGGTTGTTACGGTTAATAACCCGGCGGTAAAGATCGTTTAAATCGGAAGTAGCAAAACGGCCTCCGTCAAGCTGGACCATAGGCCGCAGGTCCGGCGGAATAACAGGGATGACTTCCATAATCATCCAGGCAGGAGAATTTCCTGATTTTCTAAATGACTCCACTACATCCAGGCGCCTTGTAGCACGGATCTTTTTCTGTCCGCTGCTCGTTTTTACTTCGGTACGGAGCTCTTTGGCCATTTCATCCAGGTCAATTTCTTCCAGCAGTTTTCTAATTGCCTCGGCACCCATTTCCGCCTTGAAGCCTTTCCCCGCGTTAAAGAGAGCATCGTATTTCTCGCGGTACTCTCTGAACTCGGCTTCTGAAAGGAGTTGTTTTTTGCTGAGGTAAGTCTCACCAGGATCGATTACCACATACGCGGCAAAGTAGAGAACTTTTTCCAGGGCACGGGGAGACATATCAAGGAGCAACCCCATACGGCTGGGGATACCCTTAAAGTACCAGATATGGGAAACCGGGGCGGCCAATTCAATATGGCCCATCCTTTCGCGTCTGACCTTAGCCCTGGTTACCTCCACGCCACAGCGATCACAAACAATCCCTTTATAGCGAACACGCTTGTATTTTCCACAGTGGCATTCCCAGTCTTTTTGCGGACCAAATATTTTTTCGCAGAAAAGACCTTCCCTTTCAGGTTTAAGGGTACGGTAGTTAATGGTCTCCGGTTTCTTTACCTCTCCACGGGACCATGCCCTGATTTGTTCAGGTGATGCAAGGCTGATTTGTAAAGCGTCAAAATTGTTGACATCCAACAAGGACTATTTCCCCCTTTTCGAAATAATTGTTGGTGTCTAAAACAAGTCTTCCTCTTCTTCCCCTTCTTCGTCAACACCCAGATAGCTGCGGACTATTGATGATTTTTTTCCGTTTCTCCTATCTGTACTCTCCGCCAACTCTTCATCAACCGCTTCCTCTAAATCGTCTATATCAACGTTGTCGGCGTCTTGATCAACATCAAAATCAATATCGTCTTCCATTTCAATTCCCACATCTTCCAGTTCGTCATCATCAAGATAATCTGCCTTTTCATCCGGTTCTTTCCTTAAAATCCCGTCTTCGTCTGCTTCCAGGCCTTCAATATTAACATCAAGAAGGTATTCTCCATCCTCATCCTCTTCACGAATAGATACTTCGCCGGCCTCTTCACTTAACACTTTTACATTTAACCCCAGGCTCTGCAGTTCTTTGACGAGAACCTTAAAAGATTCAGGAACACCGGGCTCGGGAATATTGTCTCCCTTTACTATAGCCTCATATGTCTTTACACGCCCAACTACGTCGTCGGATTTTACAGTGAGTATTTCCTGCAAGGTGTAGGAAGCCCCATAGGCCTCCAGCGCCCAGACTTCCATTTCACCAAACCGCTGACCGCCGAACTGGGCTTTCCCCCCCAGCGGCTGCTGAGTAACAAGGGAATAAGGGCCTGTTGAGCGGGCATGAATTTTATCGTCTACCAGGTGAGCTAGTTTCAACATATAAATATAACCAACAGAGATAACATTATCAAAAGGTTCACCTGTCCGCCCGTCCCTTAAAACAGTTTTTCCATTGGTTGGCAGACCGGATTCCACAAACCCGTTATAGATATCTTCTTCATTTGCCCCGTCAAACACCGGAGAAGCGATATGGATACCAAGGGCTTTTGCCGTCCATCCCAGGTGAGCTTCCAGTACCTGTCCGACATTCATCCGTGAAGGCACCCCCAGAGGATTGAGGACGATCTCTACCGGAGTGCCATCGGGAAGGAAAGGCATATCTTCTTCCGGAAGAATGCGTGCGACAACCCCCTTATTCCCGTGGCGCCCAGCCATTTTGTCACCCTCGGATATTTTTCTTTTTTGAGCGATATAGACCCTTACCAGCTGGTTTACACCGGGAGACAGTTCATCCCCGGATTCGCGTGAGAACACTTTAACATCTACGATCATACCGGATTCTCCGTGAGGCACCCTCAGGGATGTATCCCGTACCTCGCGGGCCTTTTCACCAAAAATAGCTCTGAGCAGCCTTTCTTCGGCGGTAAGCTCCGTTTCCCCTTTGGGGGTTACCTTACCTACCAGAATATCACCGGAGCGGACTTCAGCGCCAACCCTGATAATGCCCCTTTCGTCAAGATCCTTCAAGGCCTCTTCCCCGACATTGGGTATATCCCGGGTAATCTCTTCAGGACCCAATTTGGTATCTCTGGCCTCAGCTTCATATTCTTCAATGTGAATGGAGGTAAAAATATCCTCTTTGACGAGTTTTTCACTGAGCAAAATAGCATCTTCATAGTTATAGCCTTCCCAGGGCATGAAAGCAACAAGAATATTACGACCAAGCGCTAATTCACCTTGATCTGTACACGGGCCGTCTGCAATAACCTCACCTTTAACCACAGACTGACCCTTTCGTACTATTGGTTTTTGGTTCATACAGGTTCCCTGGTTCGAGCGCTTAAACTTCTGTAGCTTATAAATATCACAACCCCTGTACTTATGGTATAGTGCCGCTTTTTCAGGAAACACTTCCCTTGTCCGGCCGTCGATAATGCGATTCTGGCTATCCGTTTCATCATTGCGTTTGACGATAATCTCCGTGCTGGAAACGTAGATAACCTCGCCGGCATTCTGGGCTATTACCATAACACCGGAATCCTGGGCTGTCTTATATTCCATCCCGGTACCGATCAGCGGCGCTTCTGTCCGGATCAGCGGAACAGCCTGCCGCTGCATGTTGGAACCCATCAAAGCCCTGTTGGCATCATCGTTCTCCAGGAAAGGAATTAATGCCGTAGCCACACTGACGAGCTGCTTGGGTGAAACGTCCATATAATCAACATCGGAGGGCGGAACCAGAAGCGTATCCTTCTGGTACCGGCAGGTCACCCGATTGCTAAGAAAATGACCTTCTTCATCAAGAGGCGCGTTAGCCTGTGCGATAATATATTCATCTTCGTCATCGGCAGTTAAATAAACCACCTCATCGGTAACAACTACTTTTTCTTTATCTACCCTGCGGTAAGGTGTTTCGATAAAACCAAACTCATTAATCCGGGCATATGTGCTGAGAGAACCAATAAGTCCGATATTGGGTCCCTCAGGGGTTTCGATCGGGCACATTCTACCGTAATGGGAATGGTGGACATCGCGAACCTCAAAACCGGCGCGTTCGCGGCTAAGACCTCCCGGCCCCAGGGCACTGAGCCGGCGTTTGTGGGTAAGCTCGGCAAGCGGGTTGGTCTGGTCCATGAATTGTGAAAGCTGGCTGCTGCCAAAAAATTCCTTTATCGAGGCTATAACCGGCCGGATATTGATCAGGGCCTGCGGTGTTACCGCCTCAACATCCTGGATTGTCATCCTTTCGCGCACCACGCGTTCCATACGCGAAAGACCGATGCGAAACTGATTCTGGAGTAGTTCCCCCACGCTGCGCAGCCGCCTGTTTCCCAGGTGATCGATATCATCTATATTGCCAAGTCCATCAATAAGATTCAAAAGATAACCCACTGTAGCTACAACATCATCCCTGGTCATCTGTTTAATCTGCAACGGAATATCACCATTGCTCATAACTGTACAGATTTTACCCTCTTGATTATGCACCCTTACTCTGTTTATCCGGCGCTCTTTTATTTGTTTATAGAGGGCCTCATCGATGACATCTCCTGCGGAGGCGAGTAATTCCCCGCTATCGGGATCAGTTAAATCTTCAGCCAAAACACTGTGAATTATCCTTCCTCTTAAAGCAAGCTTTTTATTAATCTTATAACGCCCAACTCTGGCAAAATCATAGCGCCTGGAATCGAAAAAAAGCGATTCAAAAAGATTGCGGGCATTCTCTACATTCAGGGGCTCTCCCGGCCTGAGACGCTTATAAATTTCCAGCAAACCATCATCCTGGGAATCTGTATGGTCTTTCTCCAGCGTATTTAAAATACGTGCATCCCCATCGTACAGCTCCATAATTTCATTAACCGTACCGTACCCTATAGCGCGCAATAGAACAGTGACCGGAATCTTACGGGTGCGATCGACTTTTACCCAGATAATATCGTTGGCATCTGCTTCAAATTCCAACCATGCCCCCCTGTTGGGGATAATAGTACCGGAAAAAAGGTTTTTCCCGTTAAAAGGCTGACTGCTAAAATAGACTCCCGGTGAACGCACCAACTGGCTGACAATTACTCTCTCAGCTCCGTTAATAATAAAAGTTCCGTTATTGGTCATCAGGGGGAAATCCCCCATGAAAACCTCCTGCTCCTTCACCTCGCCGGTTTCGCGGTTTACCAGCCTGATGCGGACTTTTAACGGAACCGCATAATTGGCATCCCTTTCCTTGCATTCTTCTACCGAATATTTTGGCTCCCCAAGGGAATAATCAATAAATTCCAGCACAAGATTTTGAGTAAAATCTTTGATAGGAGAGACATCTAGAAAAACCTCGCGCAATCCCTCTTCCAGGAACCATCGATACGAGCTTTTCTGAATCTCAATCAGATCAGGAAGGTCTAAAATTTCATTAATGCGGGTATAAGTTCTCCTTCTCCTCTTCCCCGCCACGACCTCCTTAAACATAAAAAAATCACTCCCCCGGCTTTTTTTAATTAATGATCGGGAACAAACAAAAAAAATCAATTTTACAGATAAGATGTAATATAATAAAAGTAGGTGAATAAATTATTCCTGGAAACGAAAAAAATGAATGCCGCATTTACCTAGTTTTAACTTAAAAACAAGGAATTATACATACGCAACTGCGGCATCACTACATTTCCTTGGAAATATACACCTAACCATAAATTAAAACCGGTTATTCCTGGGTTATGTTTAGGCATTTTCTAATAATATCACATCCAGGCCTTCCAGTCAAGGCTAAAAATTTTTTTATTTTGCTATAAAATAATTTCCTCCCCGGGAATATAAGGGGAGGAAATTATCATAATTACTCCAAAACATAACAGAGTGCTTTACTGAGCTACTTCAGCTCAACGCTTGCACCTGCTTCTTCCAACTTGCTTTTTACAGCTTCTGCCTCTTCCTTGCTCACTTTTTCTTTGACTGGATTCGGAGCCTCATCAACCAGGGCTTTCGCTTCTTTTAAACCGAGTCCGGTAAGCTCCCGCACTACCTTGATTACCTGGATCTTCTTTTCACCTGCCGCGGTTAATATAACATCAAATTCTGTTTGTTCCTCTGCAGGAGCTTCTTCGGCAGCCGGAGCGCCGGGTACCGCCATGGCTACAGGTGCCGCTGCACTAACGCCAAACTCCTCTTCAAAAACTTTTACTAACTCTGCAAGTTCTAAAACGGTCATCCCTTTTACTATTTCCAATACTTCTTGAACTTTGGACATTATTTTTCCTCCTTAAGAAAAGTATAATTTTTTATATCAAGCATTTGCCTTCTGTTCCTTAATAGCGTTGAGGACATAAACCAGATTGAGAATATTTCCCTGCAGGACGCTCAGGAAACCTCTGAGCGGTGCCTGGAAACAACCAAGGGTCTTGCCCAGGAGCACTTCCTTGCTTGGGAGCTCCGAGATGCGCCGCAGATCGCTTTCCCCTAAAACTTTTCCTTCCAGAGCACCTGCTTTTATGGATAGATGGTCGTTTTCTTTGGCAAACTTAACCAGCAGTTTAACGGGCATAACAGGTTCATCGTAACCATAGGCAATAGCAGTCGGGCCTTCCAGATAAGGTTCAAGGTTATCCAGCCCTACCTCTTTCACCGCAAGCCGGGTAAGGGTATTTTTAACTACTTTATATTGAACCCCTTCCTCTTTTAAAATCCGGCGCAGGTTGCTTAGTTGTGCCACCGTTAAGCCCCTGTAGTCTGTTAACACTATAACCTTTGAGTTGCGGAGATCTTCCTTGATCGCCTCCACCATCTTTTCTTTCTCTTTGCGATTAGCCAAGCATTTCACCTCCTCGCTTAAATTGCTAAGAAAATAAACTAACCTTCCCGCAGATTACAGGAAGGCTTAATCTCCTAAAAGAATTTCAAAAAAGCCCCTTATTACCTCGGCGGGCGGCCACGGCCTTTAAGTAAAAACACCTGCTTTCTGCGGTAATAATCTAAAACGCTATTAAGCTTTAAAAATAATAGTAAAATATTGATGAAGTTAAGCTGATTTGCCCATAGCCGCAGCTTTTTGGGAATTAATTTTAATCCCCGGGCTCATGGTTGTGCTTATCGAAATACTTCTAAGATACTGCCCCTTGGCTGCAGCCGGTTTTGCCTTAATCAACGCCTCGATAACGGTAAAGAAATTTTCCAGCAGTTTTTCTTCGGTAAAAGATATTTTCCCCAGAGGAACATGAATATTCCCCGCCTTATCTGTACGGTACTCAACCTTTCCGGCTTTGATTTCCGATATTGCACGGCTTACATCAAAAGTAACGGTGCCTGTTTTTGGGTTGGGCATTAAACCGCGCGGGCCTAAAATACGCCCCAACTTACCTACGACGCTCATAATATCGGGCGTTGCCACCGCTACATCAAAATCCAGCCAGCCACCCTGTATTTTCTCTGCAAGCTCTTCGCCGCCTACAATATCTGCTCCTGCTTCTTCTGCTTCCTTAATCTTCTCTCCTTTGGCAAATACAACCACCTTAAGCTCTTTGCCTGTTCCGTTAGGCAAAACTACCGCACCCCTCACCTGCTGGTCCGCATGCTTGGGGTTAACCCCTAGCTTGACGGAAAGCTCCACAGTTTCATCAAAAGATGCCCCCGCAATCTCCTTCAGCAATTGAAAGGCCTCCAGGGGATCATAATAACGACTGCGATCGATTTTCTTTTTCGCTTCAAGATACTTCTTTCCATGCTTTGACAATATTTTTTACCTCCTGTGTGGTCCAATCGAAATAAATATTTCTCCCACTAAAATCTCTATTAACCCTCTACAACAATGCCCATACTGCGGGCGGTTCCTTCGATGATTTTCACTGCAGCATCCAGGTCGAGAGCATTGAGATCCGCTAACTTTTGCTGTGCTATTTCCTTGACTTTGTCCCTGGAAATGGTTGCTACTTTCACCTTGTTCGGCTCACCGGACCCCTTCTCAATATTCAGCGCTTTTTTTAAAAGAACAGCAGCAGGAGGGGTTTTAGTTATAAAAGAAAAGGAGCGATCCTCAAAAACAGTGATCTCAACCGGAATAATAAGCCCCGCATCCCCCGCCGTTTTTTCATTAAAATCTTTACAAAAAGCCATTATATTAACCCCGTGCTGCCCCAGTGCAGGCCCTACAGGGGGAGCCGGATTTGCTTTCCCGGCGGGAATTTGTAGTTTAATCAAGCCGATTATCTTTTTACCCTTAGCCATTTTGCACCTCCCCTCTCAATTAAACCTGTTACAATTTTTCTACCTGATCAAAATTAAGTTCTACAGGAGTTTCCCTGCCAAACATAGAAACAGTCAGCTTTAGTTTTCCTCTTTCAGGATGTATTTCTTCAATGGACCCGATAAAATTATTGAAAGGACCGCTAATAACGCGTACCTGCTCTTTTAATGCAAAACCGTGTTTAGGCTTTGCTTCATCCATACCCATTTGTTTTAATATGCTGTTTACCTCGTCATCACTGAGCGGAATAGGTTTTGAGCCCGGGCCCACGAAACCGGTAACTCCAGGGGTATTGCGTACCACAAACCAGGAATCGTCCTCGATAATCATCTCCACCAGGACATATCCCGGGAAAACCTTGCGCATGGTGGTTTTTTTTTGCCCATTTTTTATTTCCATTTCCTTTTCCATAGGCACTAAAACCCTGAAGATCTTATCCTGCATCTCCATAGATTCCACACGCTTATCAAGGTTTGTTTTCACTTTATTTTCATAGCCCGCGTAGGTATGAATGACATACCATTTTTTTTCACCCATAAAAGGAGGAAGCCGACTTTGCTTCCCATTTCTCCTCCTAACTTAAAGGTATTCTTTGCTAACAGAAGAAAATTATCTAAAAGAATTTAAAAATTATCGTTACTTAATGCAGTATGCAGTCATTATCCAATAATAAGCCTCAGCATTGCAGTAAATCCACTATCAAGTATCCAGAAAAATACACCGATTATTAGAATAACAATAATTACAATACCGGTAAAAAGCAGCAATTCCCGTCTGGTGGGCCAGTTTACTTTTTTCAGTTCTATTCTTACATCGTGAAAGAACCGCTGCACCTTTTTCACGTAAGACATGATCAATTCTCCTTATTAAAAACGAATTAACTTGCGGATTATCCTTTTGTCCGGGCAGTTACTTTGTCTCTTTATGGAGGGTATGGGTACCGCAGCTTGGACAATATTTTTTTAATTCAATACGGTCAGGGTTTGTTTTTTTATTTTTGGTTGTAGAATAATTTCTATTTTTACAATCGCTGCAAGCCAGTGTTACTTTCACACGCATATTAAAAAGCACTCCTTTTTCCGCGTTATTGCCACGGAATTCAATTTACCACAGTTTACTGATAATGTCAACAAAAACAGACGATACCCGGGGCATGAATTATTTGTAGCCTGTTAGAGGTGTTTAAATCTGTAAAGTAAATAAAAAGGCAAAAAAGCGGTAAAACCTTATTATAACCGTTACAAAATTCTTTATACGTTGTAATGAAAATAAGCTTGCCTGGTTCATAATTCGCAAGAAACCGGAGTCCTAACTCCGGTTTCTTTAAATATTCAATAATCTGTATTGCTCTATTCCCGCCTAAAGGCGGCAACCTCTTACTTCATCGCACCGGCCATGATGATGCTTCCCGGGAGTACCCCGTTATTTATTCAATGATCGAGGTAACCACACCTGCTCCCACAGTACGGCCGCCTTCACGAATTGCAAACCGTAGACCCTCTTCAATCGCTATGGGGGTAATCAGCTCAATAACCATGTTTACGTTGTCCCCCGGCATCACCATCTCCACTCCCTCAGGAAGGGTTATGGAGCCGGTTACGTCAGTCGTCCGGAAAT
>JAAYOY010000097.1 GCA_012520035.1 Bacillota bacterium | reverse complement strand
CCAGAAACACGCACTACAAACAAATGTGGTTGCCGTCTCTAACTACTGATTATAATTACCAGTTACGTACGGTCGGAGGGCATGGGGAGACTTCCTTTTTAAGCTGAACTACTAATTACAATTACCAGTTACATGGAGGTTTTTTAGATGAAATACAAAAGTCTTTTTTCTCCAATTAAAATAGGCAGCATGGAACTGAGAAACCGTCTGGTTGTACCGGCAATGGGAACAAACCAGTGCAATCAAGATGGTACCATTCGCCAGGGTTTTATTGATTACTGGTCTGCCCGGGCAAAGGGTGGCTGGGGGCTTTGCACAGTGGAGGTTACGGCGGTAGAACCTTTGGGGAAAGCATCCCTGGCTGTCCCCGTGTTATATGATGATAAATTTATTCCAGGATTTAAAGCTTTAGTAGATGAGGTCCATAAACATGGAGCAAAGATAGCCATACAGCTTCATCATGCCGGGCGCGGGACTTCAAGTATGTATGTCGGGGGGAAACAACTGGTAGCACCTTCACCTATTACATGTCCGGCGAGCAGGGAATTACCGAGAGAGCTTACCACAGAGGAGGTATATCAATTCATAGAGTTGTTTGGCGATGCCGCCTTAAGAGCCAGGAAAGCGGGAGCGGATTGTGTAGAGCTTCATGGCGGCCATGGCTATCTGGTAGCAGCCTTTATGTCCGGGTATTCGAACAAAAGAATTGACGAATTTGGCGGTAGTTTTGAAAACAGAATGCGGTTTCCGGTAGAGATCATAAAAAATATTAAGCGTAAGGCCGGTAACGATTTTCCTGTATTGATGAGAATCAGCGGTGATGAATTAAGGCCTGGCGGTAGAACAATAGACGAGACCAGGATGGTGGCTCGTACTATGGAAGAAGCCGGGGTTGACTGCCTCCATGTTTCTGTAGGAATATTAGCAGGTCATATTAATGTTCCATCTTCAGCGGTCGCTCCCGGATGGATACTGTCATATGCTGAGGAAGTTAAAAAGAGCGTATCGATACCGGTAATAGCTGTTAGCAGAATTACCGATCCAAGGATGGCCGAGGATGCGATACTGACAGGCAAGGCTGATTTAATTGCTATGGGCAGACAATCAATTGCCGATCCGGAATATCCCAATAAAGTAGCAGGGGATAAAGAAAACGAAATTGCACCATGCATTGCATGTTGTCAGGGTTGTATCGGCCAGGTGCTGAATCCGGAAAAACTGAGAATATCCTGCCTCGTTAATCCCTTCGTGACCATAGAAGGTGAAGCGAAGATTATCCCCGCCGAAAAACCTAAAAAAGTTGTTATCGTTGGCGCTGGACCAGGAGGTCTGGAAACTGCCTGGATTGCAGCCAAAAGAGGTCACAATGTTACAGTATTTGAAAAAAGTGATAAATTTGGCGGCAATTATAGAGTAGCAGCTTATCCGCCGACAAAGCAAGAGATTATTAAAGCTTTGAAATACTACAAAACAATGGGAGATAAGTATGGCGTTATTTATCGCTTTAATACTGAAGCTACAGCAGAAATGGTGTTGAAAGAAAATCCTGATACAGTGATTATTGCAACTGGTTCAAAGCCTCTTATTCCGGCCATACCTGGTGTCAATCAGCCCCATGTTGCAACAGCTAATGAAATCTTGCTCGGAGAAAAACCGTTTGGAAATAAGGTATTAATTATCGGCGGCGGGATGGTTGGCTGTGAAACCGCAGATTTTCTCGGAGAATACGGTGTTGAGATAACGATAGTGGAGATGTTGCCGGAGGTCGCACAGGATGTT
>JAAYOY010000096.1 GCA_012520035.1 Bacillota bacterium | reverse complement strand
TCCTGGTTTTTCAGGCTAAGCCCCACCGTGATAGCTCCGATAATATGGCCGTGATCATCTTTTACAGGAAGTGCAGTTGCTTTAAAAGGAATGCCGTAAGCTTCCTTGGGAATTATATCCTCTACATATTCACCGGTACGTAAGGCCTGATAGATTGTCCCTTTAGAAGACAAGGCTTTACCGCTTAGCTCTCCCGGATCCAGCTCTTCTCCTGAAAGATGCAAAAGAAATTTTTCCCTGTCTGACACCCCGAAGGTGCAATCCATCGGAATAAGCTTTTGGATCAAAGGGGCTACTTTAACCAGCATATCAAGAATGTTATCCTGACCTGCATTATTATTGGAAAAACTCCAATTGCTTGAATCTTGGTTTTGCATTTTCTGATCCTCCTGCTTTTTTAATATTTAAAATATTAATATTGGTATATCACATGTTTAAATTAAGTAAGTGTATTATGATTCGTTGGTGTATGATTCCAAAATTGCCTTTTTCCGATTTTTTAGCAAACTCAGTAAATCTTTATTTCTTCGCCGGGGACACTGGAATATCCTGCAACACAAAGCATCATTGACAAATAAAAGAGACAAAATAAAAAACAAAAAAAGGCTGCGATGACCGGAGCCTTCAAGTTTAACAGTAAATATATGTTTTCGGAACTATTTAGGTTTAAGTCTGAACCCAGGTTAATTAAAGGTATAAGATTTGCCGGCAGTAATGATATTAGTCTGCAAGTTTTATTCTTTCCAGGGTAGAAGGATGAGTATAAAGAATCGCTTTAACCAAAGGATGGGGCTCGACATCTCCGAGGTTTGCCCTGGCCAGGTTCCTGTGCAGTGTAACGTGCAGCTCTTTACTGCCTGTTAGTTCAATTGCCGCCCGATCCGCCTGCCGCTCAAAAGACCTGGAAACGGCATTTTGTATAGGAAGCGCTACAAAAGATAACAGTGTAAAAAACAGCAGGGCTACAGCAACCACCCGGAAATCCGCCCTTGAACCCATCGTTGTTGTACCCGAGATACCCGTTTCCTTAAAAACCAGGAAAAGCAGAAAAAGGGAAATAAACATCTGCACAGCGCTCAATATTATTCCTTTCACAATATGGGAGTATTTCCAGTGGGCGATCTCATGGGCTATTACCGCCAGGGCCTCCTCCCGCGAAAAGCCTGTCAGCAGGGTATCATAAACTACAATGCGCTTGCTGCTTCCCAGGCCCGTAAAGTAGGCGTTGGCTTTCACCGTTTTGCGGCTGGCATCCGCGACGAGCACCTCCTGCACCTGAATTCCGGCCTGTTCCGCCATATCGAGAATACGGGTATTCATCTCCCTGTCCCGCATGGTTTCAAAGCGGTAAAAAAGGGGGTCAATAAGCAGCGGGTAGAGGTAAGTCCCAACCAGCATGAGAACAATGGAGATAACACCGGCGTATACCCACCATCGCAGGGGAAAATATTTTACAAGGGCATAAAACCCCGTAAAAATAATTACGGAGATCACCAGTGAAACGGCGTTGCTTTTCAGGTAATCCGCCAACCAGGAAACAAAGTTCTGCGTCGATAACCCAAAGCGGTGCTCCAGCACAAAACCGCGATAGTAATCCAGGGGCAAGGTAAGCAGGTACAGCGCGATAAAGATAAGGGCGATGCAGGCGGCGGCGGTAAGCAGCGGGGGCCTGAAACGCGAAAAATAATTCCAACCGAAAAGTACCAGAGCGGCCAGCCCCGCCCAGTTAATCAGTGTACGCGCTAAAGAGACCTGCAGTGAAGCACGCTGATAACCTGCAGCGCGCTCCAAAAAATCCGCATCAAACAAAGCGAGGGCCTCTGCACTAAAAGCAGGACTGGAATAGGCCCCCAGAAACAGGGCGGCAATAATAAGCAAAGCCGCTCCGGATACAATCAAAAATATTTTTGACGAGCCCAAGTGCGCTCCCCCCTTTTTTAGGTAAAAAAAACATGCGCAGCAAATTAAATTGATGGATGAAATTAATCTAAAACAATAAGATGTTATTTATATATTTTATAAGATGTTATTAGATATTTTACTATATGCTCCTTAGAGTAAAAATATTAAAATGCAAAAAATGTATAAAATATAAAATCTGCTTTTCAAGTATGTGGTTCTTTATAAAGTTTTACGATACAATCAGTAGGATTCCGCCAATGAATGAACCGCTTAGCTTTTTCCAAGTACCTGCCGGATTTAATTTCTTCTTCCTTGATCTCCAGCAAAGCCGATGCCTCTTTCCGTAAAGGTTTGTCATATCTTGAAGCACCTTCTTTCCTCCCAAAGCAGTGCATGTAACGAAAAAGGCTGCTGCATTAATAACATTTTTTTTCTGTTCAAGGAAAGACCTAACATTCATCATAGTAATTCTATGAGAATACCCACGCACTCATCCCCTTTAAAAGGATATGTACTGATAAAACTACTATTGTTGAATGTGAATTCCAAAAATAACTTACCCACCCCTAAAGATAACTGCGCTATCTCACGCGAAACAGGCTTTATGCCGTGTGCCACAATGG
>JAAYOY010000013.1 GCA_012520035.1 Bacillota bacterium | reverse complement strand
GGTATAAAGGCGGGTTTTGCCTGCGAAGGTGTGATCATTAACCTGCAGGAGTTTACAAAAACATCGAATATATGGGGGGTTCATAACAACAAATCGGGTACAAATACAAACCGTATCGTATTATTCAGCAAAAAAATATGATATGGGCCCGGTGATCAGTTAAATAACCTGGGGTTTTGCGCTGCTACTGCTGCTGTTGCTGTAAAAATCATGGCTTTATATATAAAATATGACGGTTCTCGCCACTTATTGCCCTGATTATAAGCGGCAGTATAAGGCGGTTTCTTTTGGTTACTTCGATTAGAGCATCTGCCAGATCCCGATTGAGATTAAGAAAATACCCGGCAGTACGAATCCCCCCTGCTTTAATCGGCAGGCCATAAACCGTGAACCAAGTGAGGAGCCGATAAAGACGAAGATGACGCAAGCGGCTGCTACGAACGGTACTATCCAGAGAGAAAATCCCGATAATGCAGCCCCAAAGCCGGCGCTAAAAGCATCCAGGCCAAGTGCACCCCCCAGTAGAATGGATTCTTTTGGGTCAATCGTCCCCGACCAGTTGGTATCGGCCAGGTTGGGATCACGTAATATCTGCATGACAACTCCAAGAAAAGGAATACGCAGGTGCAGCAGTGGCCGGTTGCTTTCCCCATCGCTGAAATGATTTATATAATTACGCCAGCCCTGCAGGAACTGCCAGCAACCGATGGAGATGAGGATAATACCTCCCAGAGTTTTTGTTTCTTTAAAGGGAAGCACCTCCGCCAAAAAGTTTCCGGCTGTCATTGAGACGCACATCATAACCGCCGTGCAGAGCGCGATAATTATTCCTGAAGGAGGGGTAATTTTGGTCCCGCGTGCTCCGTAAGCGAGCCCTACCCCCATACTGTCGAGACTAACCGCGATGACAAGGAGAACAGATGTCCCAAACGAGAGCACATCTGTGCTGCAGGGTGAAGATATTTCCCCTGCCAGAGCAATAAATGAAATCAGTACAGCACCGGTCAACATAGTATGTATTCCCCCTTTTAGCTCTCCGGAATAAATGCGGGGATGAACCTGCCTTTTCCAGCATGATTATAAAATCTATAATCTATCTTATTAATGGCCTTTAAAATAGGTGAAGAAGAGGGGCAGAAGTATGGGGTAAGGGGAAGAAGTAAAAGAAGACAGGGGAATATTGCCCGGGCGCTTTTTAATTAGTATACTATACTAAAGTAATACAATCTTTTTGGTCTGTTGCATATGTCGGGAGGTAATTTTTTTTGAATGGGCGTGAGCGCACAAAAACAGGGCATAATATCTCAGTAGTAACCATTTTAATAAATTTAGTTCTAACATCTCTTAAATTATTTGCCGGGATTATCGGCCGAAGTAATGCGATGATCGCGGATGCAATGCACTCTTTATCCGATGTCATCAGCACTTTTGCAGTAATGATCGGTTTGCATCTTGCCGGAAGGCCTGATGATGAAGATCATCCTTACGGGCATGAAAAACTGGAACCTGTTGTAGCTAAGATACTGGCGGTAATCCTGGTGGTCACAGCGCTTGGCATAGGATACAGCGGTATACAAAGGATTTATGCGGGAAATTATGAGGTGCCGGGGAAAATTGCCCTCTATGGAGCACTTTTATCTATCGCCGTGAAAGAATGGATGTATTATTATACGGCTAAAGGGGCAAAAAAAATAGAGAGCTCGGCCCTTATGGCTGATGCCTGGCATCACCGTTCTGATGCCTTATCTTCTGTCGGAGCGCTTATAGGAATAGGCGGGGCCAGGTTGGGTTACAGGATCCTTGATCCTGTTGCTTCATTAATTATCTGTTTATTCATTATTAAAGTATCTGCAGAGATCTACTTGCGTTCCGTGAACCAGCTTGTAGACCATGCGGGCGATAAGCAGACTATTGAAGATATCAGGGCGGATATAATGGGGATAGAAGGAGTAATCTGCATTAACAAGCTAAAAACCAGGGTGCATGCCAATAAATTGTTTGTAGATGTTGATGTGGCTGTAGAAGGGACACTGTCGGTGACAGAAGGACATAATATCGCAGAAAAAGTTCATGATAAAATAGAGAATGGTAATTATAAGGTAAAGCATTGCATGGTGCATGTTGATCCTTTCAGCAAAGATAGTGAAAAAAATGCAAACAGTAAAAGCGGGATTCCGGATAATAGAACAGGAGTTAGCTAAATTAATCAGCAACTTATGATTATACGAAAGGATGAGAAGATGCAGATCTCAATTAATCCTGCGGAGAAGATCGAGGGACAGATAAGGGTACCGGGAGATAAATCCATATCACATCGGGCTTTACTTTTTTCCTCCCTGGCAGATGATACAATTGAGGTAGAAGGTTTGCTGAAGTCTGCCGATACTTTATCTACAATGAACTGTTTAAGGAAGCTGGGCGTCGAATTTGAAGAAGAAGGAGAAAAAATAAAAGTAAAAGGAAAAGGACTGCGCGGTTTAAAAGAGCCGGACGATGTGCTCAATGCAGGAAATTCGGGAACTACGGCGCGCCTGCTGACGGGCTTGCTGGCAGGGCAACCTTTTTATTCTACGCTGACAGGAGACGTTTCCCTGCGAAAGCGTCCTATGAAAAGAATTTCAGCACCTCTGCAGCAGATGGGCGCTGCTATCAGCGGCAGACAAAACAGCGAGCTTTTGCCCCTCTCTATCAGGGGTTACGACCTGCTGCCGATCCACTATACCCTGCCTCTCCCCAGTGCCCAGGTTAAATCTGCTCTTTTGATTGCCACCCTTTACAGCAGGGGGATATCAGAGATAATAGATTATTATAATACCAGGGATCATACTGAGAGAATGTTGCAGTACCTGGGCGCCGGGATTGAAAAGAAAGGAAAATATCATATCGTGATGAAAGGCCCTTCCAGGCTAAAGGGTGATAGAATCCGCATTCCGGGAGATATCTCTTCGGCAGCCTTTTTCATCGTGGCTGCAACGCTGGCGCAGCGTGGGGAACTCTATATTGAAAACGTGGGAATAAATCCCTCCAGAGCCGGTATTCTAGAAGTATTGGGTGCGATGGGTGCAGATATTCGCATACTAAACAAAAAGGAGTACAATTTTGAGCCGGTTGCGGATTTACTGGTAAAAGGTGGGGCAAAATTAAAAGGAACGGAGATAGCGGGTGAAATGGTTCCGCGCTTAATCGATGAGATACCTGTACTTGCTGTGGCAGCTCTTTTTGCAGAAGGTGATACGGTGATCAGGGGTGCTGCTGAACTGCGGGTGAAGGAATCCGATCGTTTAAAAACCATTTCACTTGAACTGCGAAAGATGGGTGCCGGGATTAAAGAGCTTCCCGATGGGCTGATCATTGAGGGTAATGCCAAACTATCCGGCGCCCGCTGCGAAAGCCACGGTGACCACCGCATAGCGATGGCCCTGGCTACGGCAGCCCTTTTTGCCGAAAGCGAGTCGGTGATCAACGGGTCAGAGGCGGTGGAAATATCCTTCCCCGGTTTCTTTGAATTAATGAACAGCCTTGTTTCTTAGTTATTTATTGCCGCTGATAACAATTATTATCAGCGGCAATAATTTTTAGCTTATCAGCGATATTTATTCAGCGCAGTTGCCGATAATTTTTCCTCGGAGAGATAGTACCTGGCATCGGATGTTTCCCGGATAATTCCGGCATTTAACATCGTCTGCAGGGCGTAAGGTTTGTAATCGCGAATCCTGTACATCCGCTCAAGAAAGCTCTGCGGGACAATGCCAAGCTCTTCCCTGGTTTTAGCGTTCTGAGCATCCAGGGCGCCGCTGTTAAAAAAAATTCTGATTATCTCTTTAATGGCCCTTACCATGAGCAGACGTGATAGCAGAATACCTATCCCCAGGATAAAAATCACAAATAAAATGAATAAAACTGTTTGCTGCATAAATATGTGCTCCTTTACAAGTTCTTTTTTATACTACAGAACATATTATATCAGTCCAATGCATTTTTAGAAAGAATTATCTATTAAATCCATCCAGCGGAGTATTTTAATTTGTTTCCGTTCCCAGGTTACGATTCCTTCTTTTCGCAGTTCGTTGAGAATAAAAGTAACTGTTTGCCGGGTACTTCCTACCATTTGTGCTATTTCTTCGTGAGTAATTGGGAAATCAATAACCGTGTAATCCTGTACAGTTTTTCCCTGTTCTTTGCATAATCTTACAAGTAACTTTATTATTCTGTCACGAACAGGAAGAATCGCCAAATCTTCAAATATGTTTTGGTATCTTAGCACCTGCTGGTGTAAAATCCACAAAAGGTTTAAACAGAGCTCTTTGCTGGAAAAGAAGTGCTCGAAGAGTTGTTCCTTCTTCATTACCCAAAGTGTAGTTTTACACATTGCCTGGGCATAGCGAACTCTCCGGCTATTAATAAACAGTTCGGCAAGTCCTAACCCTTCACCGGAATTAACAATTTGAAAAGTAATTTCCTTTCCTTCCGGCGTTAATTTGTAAATCCTCACTCTTCCACTTTCCACTACATATGCTTCATCAGAAGAATCATTGTACTGGAAGATATTGCTCTTCCTACTGTAAGAACGCTTATGGCCGTGATGGGAAAAACAACTTAATATATTGTTTCTTATTTCCTCGATTGAAAGAGCTTCGTTGAAGTAAGGTATTGTACTTGAAATATTATTATCATAGTTTTTCCCCAACATGTTATTCCTCACCCTTTGCAATGATTTAATAAAGTTACTTATGTAAAAATATTCGATTCGTTCCCCCTTTTTTCCTCCTTTATAATATTACCTTAATTAGGTTTTTATTTTATATGGGTAAGATTCTTATAGAATTAAATTAGTCAAAAATATTTATACTGGGGTAAAATTAATAGTTAATCCTGAATTCTCTATTAAATAATTCTTTTAAATGTCATTTAAATGACAGAACATAAATATGAGTTAGACTATAATAAAAAAAATTAAAAACAAAAAAGGGGCCATATTATGACAAAGTCAAAAAAATGCGAATACAGCTGAATCTAAGGGCGAATATTTACTCGTCATTTCTGAGCTAAAATATACTTCAAGTTTGGCAAGATTTGTTTCCCTATCCGAACGCACTGAAAAAAAGAAAGGAGGGATAAACTTTTTATAAGCCAGGGAGATTTAATTTGAAAAAGAGTGGGAAAACAGCAGTTATTGCGAAAGTGTAATACGACTTAAAGAACCATAAGATTAAACAAAAGGCTTTGGCCGTACTCAGGATACTCATATAGATTCCTGAGAAGCAGCTTTGCTAAAAAAAGGGGGAAATTTTTATTATGAAGAAGAATGTTTTAATAATATTATTCGTATTTATTATCTTTGGTTTGGTGATTTGTGGGTGTAGCACTGAACAAGAACCGGTTAAACCGGAGCAAACAGGGGATGCGCAAGGAGAGCCGGAAGAGGTTTTTCATCTTAAATACAGTGATTGGTCTCCAGAGATACATAACGTAGCTACTATTAGCAAAGAAGCATTAGAAATGATTGAAGAACGATCAAACGGCAGGGTCAAGATAACCCCGTATTTTGCCGGGTCTCTTCTTGAATATAGTGATGTCTTTATGGGTGTTTCAACCGGCGCTGCCGATATAGTAAGATATGTTTCAACTATGAGTACAGGCGTTCATGATTTGAACCTAATTTATAACCGGCTTTTTGAAGTGGAAGCTCCCGATGTTGAAAATTTGAGCAAGGTTTATCGGGAGCTGTTGGATAAAGTTCCGGAAATTCAAAAAGAGATGGAGCAGACGGGTGCGAGATGGTTGACTATGAGGGCTTTACTGGGTAGCAATTTGCATACTGCGAACAAGGCGGTAAGAGTGCCGGATGACATCAGGGGGATGAAAATATTATGCACAGGAGAAAATACTACCTGGATTAGTTCAATGAACGGTGCATCAGTAACAATGCCGCAGACTGATTGGTATATGAGTCTGGAAAGAGGTATTGCTGAAGGAGAGGTTATGCATTGGTCTGCCATTGATTCATATAAACGTTTGGAAGTATTAAATTATCACACCCTTTTTGGAGCAAATGGTACGGCAGCAGATGCCATGGGATATCTCATAAATCTTGAAACCTGGAATAGCCTCCCTTCTGATATCCAGGAAATTATAATCGATGCGTTTCAATGGGCAACAGATAAGGCAGAAGAGGTTAACATTAATGATAAAGAGAGGATTATGGCTGAGGCCAAAGAAAAGGGCAATACCTTTATAGAACTTACCCCTGAAGAGATGCAATTGTGGGCAGAGACTATGAAACCGATAAATGAAAAATGGATAACAGAAACCGAGGCTAAAGGTTGGCCTGCAGAAGAAGCTTTTAATGAATTAATAAGTCTGTTTGAGGAGTACAGATGATTGTTAAAAAAATGGATATTTATCTACAGAGATGTTAAAGCCAATTACAATAAGCTTTAAAAACAGTTGCTTTTAATAATGGGACATGCAATGGGGTTTTCCGTAATGTGAAAATTAAGCCTATCTTTTCGTGATAATTGTTGTATTCCCTTCTTTTCGTGAAGAATCTTAAAATAATTATTTCCAGTGAGACAAACACGAAAATACATTTACCGGGGGATAGTAAATGAATAAAATAGAAAAAGTAATTAGCAGCATAATTGAGTTGAGTGGGATATCTATGATTATACCTTTGTTGGGAATAATGATGTTAATTGTTATTGATGTTATTCTGCGTTTCTTTCGCATGCCCATTACCGGTGGTGTTGAGATTATTGCATTTTTGATGGTATGCTTGTTCTTTTTAGGGTTGGGATGGTGTTTGTTAAAGGAAAGGCATATTAGGGTAGACCTTATATCAGGTATCCTGTCAAAAAGGAGCCGGGTAATCTTAGACATTCTTAATTGTCTTGCAGCAATGATGTTAGGAATAATAATGACAACGCAAAGTGTTTCTCGAGCCATGTTTGCGCAGAAATTAGGTACATCGAGTAAGACCTTAGGAATTCCAGAGTTTCCATTTATTCTAGTGGTTGCCTTCGGCTGCTTTTTGCTGTTTTTTGCGGCATTATTACTTCTGTACAGAATTAAAAAGGAATACAAAGTTAACAAGGATTGAAAAGGGCAAAAGTACCTGCAAAAAAAACAATTGAAGCGTTACAAGGTAATTGATAATACCATTATTAGTAATTAACTTAATACCATAGGGAGTGGGAAAATGTCTCCAGAGATTGTAGGTTTTATTGGAATAATGCTAATGTTTATACTCATGGTTATGAGAATTTGGGTTGGTGTTGCTATGGCTCTGGTGGGTTTTTTGGGCTTTGCATATTTAGAAGGCTGGGACATGGCGTTACTTATGATTGGTATGGAGCCATACAGCCGAATTGCCAACTATTCACTCGCTGCTCTTCCATTGTTTTTGTTTATGGGTGCTCTCGTCTCTGTCACTGGAATTAGTCAAGACCTTTATATCGCTGCGAGAAAGTGGATAGGCCAAGTTAGAGGGGGATTAGCTATGGCAACTGCCGGAGCTACCGGCCTTTTTGCGGCAATATGCGGGGATAGTGTAGCGTGTGTCGTAACCATGTGTAAGGTGGCTTATCCTGAAATGAAACGGTACAATTATGACAACAGGCTATCCCTTGGTACAATAGCTGCGAGCGGGACTGTGGGTATTCTTATTCCTCCGAGTGTAGGCTTTATCCTTTATGGGTTACTTACGGAGCAATCTATAGGCAAATTGTTTATTGCCGGTATAGGCCCTGGAGTACTTCTGGTTTTACTGTACATGAGTACAATATATATTTTATGCCGGATTAACCCCG
>JAAYOY010000095.1 GCA_012520035.1 Bacillota bacterium | reverse complement strand
ATCTGACAATCTGGATTTAAAGCTGTCAGCGATTCCTCTGCGGAAACAACTTTGGATTTTCCGATGTCGTTTGTGAAATGCAAAATTTGCCGGTGCAGATTGGTTAAATCCACAACGTCATCGTCAACAATGCCGACAGTTCCAACCCCTGCAGCATTTAGATAGTAAGCCACCGGAGAACCCAGCCCCCCCGCACCAATAAGCAACACCCTGCCGGAGCTGATCTTTTTTTGACCGTCCAGACCCACCTCGGGTATAATGATTTGCTTGCTATAGCGGACCATCTGATCATCCGTAAAACTCATTCCCGGTAGCACCTCCTCAGGGTTCAGGAACTGGGCCGCAAAACCTGTTCTTCTTTTTCAATCAGACCCCATATTATCCCCTTAACAATTGTTATCAGAAACTTCATAGCCGTGTTTGTCGGGACTTACGCCGGCCCTGATGCTTGCCTTTACGACCTCAACTGCGACTTAGCCTCCGCCAACCATAAAATTAACTAGCAGCTTAAATAAAGAGATCTTGCTGTCGGCCGAAAGAATGGTAGCTCCCTTTTCATTCACAGCCAGAAAGACTCCGGGTTCTTTCTCTGATTCAACCATTCTCCATCCCATTTTATATAATTTTTCCCAATACTGGGAAGTCCATCCGTATCCTTCCTTCCAATAAAGCTTAGCGTCTACAAAAGGTATACCTTTGTTTATTTCATTAATTTCCTCTTGAGTCAATTCAATCTCTTCCATGTTTTCACCTCCAAACATCAAAAATGTCATACTACAAAGGTTAAGTTAAGGTTTAGCATACTAAAAACTATTCATCGTTTGGACAACCGGAAGTTGCAATGATCCTGGCATTCTGCCCCCTTATCCAGCTTTACAATCCTCTTTCCTGCCCGCGGGCATTTAACCACTGAATCTTTGTGATGGGGGCATACAGTCCAACCAGGAGCTTCCAATTTATAGCCTTTGCACTTGGAGCAACGAATCCCCTCAGGTGTTGCTTCAAGCTCCGAGCTGAACCTTATCTGCCTGCAATCAGCACAATAACAATACTCCCACTCCTTAATTTCCTCGATATAGCGTTCTATCCCCTGTTTACGATAGCGTAAGCGTTCTTCTTCGTGCATATCTTGGATGAGGGTCGGAACCTTATGAAAAGGTGAAATAGAACCAAAGCAATATTCGTTTTCAATATTATTATTATTATTTGTCACGGAAACCACCTCCAATTTGTTCAGAATAATAAACAGCCGTTTCCTTACTTATATTATAAAGCCAAATTAGAAAATTATAAATAGCAAACGCGGGTTAAATACTGGGATATTAATTGTTGGTATTTTACCTACCTGCGTAGCTTTTCTCCGACGTAGTATTACGCTTTTTTTCTCCCCTTTCCTATAAAATTCCTATCAGGCAACCATCGCTCTCCTACAGCAGCAAGGCTCAAGAAAAAATTTTGCTAAAAGATTCAAAAAACATATATTGCCAACATAGAGGAGGTTATATAGTTCACGGAACTCATTTCCTCGAATGCTCATGCGAATGAAAGAACTCTTTAATTAAGCATTGAAAGACCACCGGCAGCGGTGGTTCAGGCTTTGGACAATACCAAAAAACCGTGATAATTGATTGATTTTGTTCCAATCATCACGGTTTTATTTTTTCACAAACGGGTACCAACCAGCTTAAGAGGTGATTATATCATCAGCGGCTAACCTTTTCCTAATGTATTTTGATTCCGGAATTGAAGCTCCATACACTTTGTTCAAATGAACCTGAGAAAACTTTGGCGATAAAAGGCTGACTAAAGGAACTACCAGTAAAGGTATTACCATAGCTGCGGCACCAATCATAGGAATCAATCCCGCATCTAATCCATAATATAAAGAAAAGCCTATGGAAATAGCTAATCCGGATAACACTCCCGCCCAGGCACCAGCCCTGGTAGCCCCCTTCCAGAAAAGGCCATAAACATAAACAGCCAGAAAAGCCCCGGCCACCGTTCCCCATGAAAGAGCCATAAGGCTGACAATAAAAGTCGGTTTCAAAGCAATATAGACGGATAGGCCGACAAACAATACCGATAATAGTCTCATTAAGATTAAAGTATTCCTCTTGCCAAAACCGGGGAAATTACCTTGAACTAAATCAATTGCAATCGCTGAGCTGGAGACTAATACTAAAGATGCCAGCGTAGACATAGAAGCCGCCAGCACCAACAGGAGTATCAGGACAGATACTACTTCCGGCAATGCTTCTCCGATAATCATAGGAACTACTAAATCAGGGTTTCCCTGAGGCATCTGATTGTCAAAAAATAACCTCCCCAAACTTCCGGTAAAGTAAGCACCAAAAGCGATAATTAAAGCAAAAATAGTAGAGACAATACGAGCAGGTCTAATAGCTTTCTCATTTTTGATTGCATAAAATTTCTGCACCATCTGGGGTAACCCCCAGGTGCCCAGACTCGTCAAAATCACTAACGAAATCAACCCTAACGGATTGGGGGGATTAAAGGGCTGCACCAACTGGGGATCATAAGTCGCCAGTTTAGCCAACCCTGCCGTAATTCCGCCTACATGAGTATCGGAAACTACATAGAACAACAATAAAGCAACCCCGCCTAACATTATCAAACCTTGCACAAAGTCAGTCATGGTAACAGCAAAGTACCCGCCCATCACCAGATAAAAACCGGTGATCAGAGCAATTAGAGCCAGGGCATAGGCAAAAGGAATATTAAAAATCTCCTCGAATAAATAACTCAAACCCATGTAAACAGAAGCCGAGTAAGGAACCAAAAACACAAAAATAATCAGTGCTGCTATAATCTTCAAGCCGGGGCTATCATAGCGCTTGGCCAGGAAATCAGGCATAGTTAAGGCTTCCAGCCTGGCAGTCATGTTTCTTGTGGGGCGTGCCAACACTCTCCAGGCTAAATATGTCCCCACCAGCGCATTGCCAACCACAACCCAAAGAACACCCAGACCAAACCCCCAGCCCATCTTGCCGGCATAACCGATGAAGATTACCGCACTGAAATACGTAGTACCGTATGCGAAAGCCGATACCCAGGGGCCTATCGAACGATTCCCCAGAAAATAATCATTCACATTATGGGTTTTTCGCATACTAAAAACACTAATGACCAACACAACCAAAATGTAAAAACCAATAACCACCCATTTCATTTTTCTACCATCCTCCCGTAGTGCAAATACTTTATTAAAATTGCTATGACCTGCTCCTCCAAGAAACTACCATAGTAAAACCATCGTTATACTGTCAACTATTTCACCAGAGGATAATGTATTGTATTCAAGATGTATACCCAAATTCCTGCCTGCATAAGAAATTCACACTAAACTTTCCTTCCCAAGTTTATTTCGCTTAACTATGTCTACAAGACTACCTTAACAAAAAATGTCCGCTGGCGGGGACCGTCAAACTCACAAAAAAAGATTGACTGCCAGGTGCCTAAGACCATTTTCCCTTCCACAAAAGGAATCGACTGCGATGTTCCGATCACGCTCGCTTTCAGATGTGCTGCTGAGTTGCCCTCACCATGCCGGTATTGAGGATGGTTCCATGGAAATAGCTCATTCAGATGCTGAAGGATGTCCCGTGCTACATCGGGGTCAGCCCCTTCATTAATCGTGATACCGGCCGTCGTATGGGGGCAGTAGACAATAACAAGCCCTTCCAGTGCTCCTGCCTGCCGCAAGGTGCTGCGTACCTGCTCGGTTATATCAATCATCTGGGACCTTTCGTTTGTGCGTAGATGAAACCTATGCAGCATAATACGACCTCCCCGTACATAAATATAAAAAATTAAATCTTTCATTTAAATCCTTCATTGTTGTCAGTTGCGAACTGCGAAAGCTTGTATTAAAGCGATTTGCCATAAGGAAGCCCCCATAGTCCATTATACCCGATTTCCAGTTAGCAGAGTAGCCATCACCCGGACTCTAATAAGCAAGATAGCCCAGTCCATATGAATTAAGCATTATTTTTTAAAAGCCTGCTGATATCCTTCCAAAAGGCCGGGAAGGCTGGGTTAGAGTTCATTTCGTTTAACCACCCGGCCTCTTTTTTTGAAAGCCGTAAAAATATTATTTAAATAATTTTTTTTTGCAGGAGTTTTATAGGCAGATCTTGAATAATAAAACTGTAACACCAATTTTTATTTTGTAACACTATCTATTGCTTTTCAAAGGAGATGAAAAAAAAGGAGATGAAAAAATGCTAAAAAGGTTAACGATTCCAGTGTTATGCTTGCTGATGGTTACCGGTTTACTTTTTGTTGGGTGTTCCGCCCAACCGTCGGTAGCGCCGGAAAAGGAGCTTGAAGAGCAAAAGCCTGCAGTTGGGCAGCATGTTATTGCAGGATTAGGAAGAGATCCCGGCGAAATGTACGGTTATGGCGCACATCCTCCTCTGACACGGATACT
>JAAYOY010000094.1 GCA_012520035.1 Bacillota bacterium | reverse complement strand
TATCAAATGTGGAAAAATCACGATTGCGAACCCGGGATCTGTGTACATCCGCTTTGTCGGCTAAAATAACCGCAGCGGAAATGCTGCTTACGGGATTGCCGTACTGCTCGTCGTGATTGCCAATAGCAGAGGCTATTTCGGCGATTTCCTTTTTATCCATCTGCATATTCTTCAAAATGTCCATTGCGATTAATGCACCGGCACTATAATGATGAATACGCTCAACTACATTGCCGATATCATGCAGATAACCCGCAATAGCTGCAAGTTCGGCTTCCCGTGAACTATAACCTAATTCGGTCAGGATCCTGTATGCGGTATCCGCTACCAGGTTGTTATGCCGGAAACCATGTTCCGTAAACCCCAGCACTCCCAAATTATCATCGGCTTTTTGTATATAAGCAGTTACCGTGGGGTTGGCTTTAATATCATCCAAGGAAATTAGATTATGCTGTTTATTAGCCATGCTTCACCCGCCCGGATTTTTCTCATAAAAATGATTTTCCCGTATGACCTAAAAAATATACCTAAAAAATTATACCTTTAATTAACGAAAGAAACAACTGGGTAAATTTATAAATCAGCACCCCGTGCTGATCCCTCAAGATCTAAGAGTTTCCTTTTCCAGTCAAGCCCCTGGCCAAACCCGGTAAGGCGCCCTCCCTGTCCGACTACCCGGTGGCAGGGTATGAGCAGGGGTGTGCGGTTTCTGTGGAGCGCCTGCCCAACAGCCCTGGCCCCTGCAGGGACGCCCGCCATCTCCGCCACCTGCTTATAAGTCCGGGTACTCCCGAATGGGATTAATTTTGTAATCAGCAAGACCTTCAAAGTCCAGTCAGAATAACCATCCAAAATAACCGGATAAACACCTTCTATTTTCCTTCCCAAAAAGTATCCCTGAATCTCATCATGAAGATCGGGCCAGGGGAATATATCTTTGCCGGAAGCGGTAACCGGCTCCGGAATGCAGCTTTTCCACCTCAAAGAAAGCCTGAAGATCCCTTTTTCATTGTATGTTATAATTACAAAACCGGGAATGACTTCTATTATATGCTGCTTCCATTCTTCCAATATCATACCACTCCTCCACGAAAAAAATTACTTTATTACCGCACTTTAGGAGTAAATGGAATGGAACGATAAAAACAGCTTCTTTCGCCCGTATGGCAGGCAGGGCCTATCTGCTTCACTTTAACCAGCAGTGTATCGGCATCGCAATCATAATAGATCTCCTGCACAATTTGAATATTCCCGGATGTCTCGCCTTTCTGCCAGTATTCCTGCCTGCTGCGGCTCCAGAAACAGGTCAACCCGGTTTCCAGCGTCCTGCGCAGCGATTCCCTGTTCATATATGCCAGCATGAGAACCTGTCCGTTATCATAATCCTGGACTATCGCCGGAAGAAGCTCATATTTATCAAAGGAGAGATCATCAAGATTAAAATTAACAGTCATCGGACAACCGCACCTCCAGCCCATTTTTAAACAAATATTTTTTCAGGTCCAAAACGGAAAACCGGCGGTAGTGAAAAACCGAAGCAGCCAGAGCTGCCGCAGCTTTCCCCCGGGTTAAAACTTGATAAAAATCTTCCATCTTTCCGGCACCGCCGGAGGCGATAACCGGTATATCGACCCTCTCGGAAACCGCTCTGGTAAGAGGTATATCAAAACCGTCCCGCCCGCCGTCCGCATCCATGCTCGTTAAAAGAATTTCTCCCGCCCCCAGGCTCTCAGCCCGGACGGCCCAGTCTGTTGCTGCCCGGCCGGTAGCCCGGCGCCCGCCATGCGTATAAACTTCCCAGTTCCCCATTTTTTCGTTCCAGCGCGCATCAATAGCCACGACGACACAACTGCTTCCAAAAATGCGCGCAGCCTCTGCAATCAGCTCCGGGTTTTCTACCGCAGGGGTATTGAGAGAAAACTTATCCGCCCCCGCCTGAAGCACCCTGCTCATCTGCTCAATTGAAGAGATACCCCCTCCAACAATAAAGGGAATAGAAACCTCCCGGGCTGTTCTTGCCACCACATCTACCATGGTTTCTCTTCCCTCGTTTGTGGCCGTAATATCCAGGAAAACAAGCTCATCGGCACCGGACTGAACATAATACCTGGCCAGCTCCACGGGATCACCCGCATCTTTTAAATCGGCAAATTGTACCCCCTTTACCACTCTTCCCGCTTTTATATCCAGACAGGGAATAATCCTTTTGGTCAAATAACAGCCCCCCAAACAAAATCCTTTCTTATTCAAATTCCATTAAGGCTTCTTTTAAAGTAAACTTACCACTGTAAAGAGCCTGTCCGACAATAACACCTGTAATACCCAGATGTTCCAATCTTCTCAGCAGGCGCAGATCCTCCAGAGAGGATACTCCACCTGAGGCAATGAGCGGTATGTCAAGAGCCTTTGCCATCTCTTCCATCGCGCTGTAATTTGGACCTTCCAGAGTGCCGTCGCGGGAAATATCCGTATAGATAATCTCCCTGACCCCCAGATCCTGCATTTCCAGGGCAAAATCCACAGCCCTTTTTTCAGAACCCTCGACCCATCCCTTTACGGCCACGATCCCATCGCGGGCATCTATGCCCACAATAATTCTGTCCTGGTAGCGATCAACCAGCTCTTTTACCATCTCCGGCTTTTCCACCGCTGCAGTGCCCAAGATCACCTTTGAAACACCGAGCTCCAGGGCACGCCTGACGTTTTCCGCATCTCTCATGCCGCCTCCGAGCTGAAGCGGTATATTAAGCGAAGAAGTTATCGCTGAGATCACGGAGGTATTGACCGGCCTCCCTTCAAAAGCTCCATCCAGATCTACCAGGTGAAGGCGGGCTGCGCCCTCCGACTGCCATTTCAGGGCTACCTCTACCGGGTTAGTGCTATAAACGGTCTCCTTTTCCCTTTCCCCTTTAAAAAGGCGAACACACTTTCCACCCCGGAGATCGATTGCCGGTATAAGCTGCATCTTTGACCATCCTTCCTAGAAGTATTCGTAAAACTCTAAAAAAAGAGGAATAGGGTCATCAATAATCGAAGAGAACCAGTAGATTATATTACCTTTTCGGTAATAATAGTTATTATATTCTAAGCCCTTCACATAATAAACTTCTACATTTTGTAAAAAAAACGATTTCACCTGTTCAAATGTATCGCTTTCATCAATACGTTTATTAACTTTATCGAGGCATTTTTTTGCTTCCAGCAGAGAATCCAGCTCAAAAACCCAGATAAATAACTGGTCATCCCTACGGCTATAATGCGGGATAAATACATTCTCCACAGGAACTTCGACGCCAAAGATCCTCCGCGAGTGCTCCAGGGCTTCTTTACCTGATACAACCTTATCAAGGTAGAAACCCCCTACCTTTGAAGGAAAGCGCAGCTCGCCATGTTCATCGGTGCTATTTATTTGTAATTCTGCAGTCGATACTGAACCAAATCCGGTTACCTGTTTATTCCCGCCACCATCGGCGATAGATACCGGAAAATCTGCAATACTACAAAACAACCTACTGTCTTTATTTAAGATACCCCTTGAAATAGCATAATACTCGCCGAGGAAAAAACCAATTCCAATCAAGAGGAGCGACATAGTCACCGTGTACCATAATTGCCGGTGCAAAAATACCACCCCCAAAGTAACACCCCGGTTACCGGTAAATTATACTATTCTTTTTTTCGGGAAAAAACCCTTTTAATTAGAAAAAAATGAGCTTTTACCCACTAAAAGGCAAAAGCTCCAATTACAGATTATACGCTTTTAAAACCTTTAACAGGTTCCATTACACAGGCAGGAAAGTTGCAGGTTTTTAAAGTGCCGGCAGGCCGCTGCTACCCATCCCCACCGTTATTATTTGCCAGGTAAAAGCTATCATGAAGCGTTTGAACCGCCCGGCGTAGATCATCCTGCTTGATAAGCAATGAGATGGTAATATTTGAATCGCCTGTCTGTTTTATTTCAATATTATGTTCGTTTAGCGCCTTTACTACCCTGGCCATCACACCGGGGATGCTGTGCATCCCTACCCCTACCACTGAGACCTTGGCACAATCTTTTTCTACTCTGTAGGGTACTTTCAGCCCATTCAGGATAGTCTCCACCTTCCGGCGGTGCTCATCTTTAACGGCAAAGGCTTTTAATAAAGGGAAGACACTGATCAGGTCGATATTCACCCCGGCCTCGCCAATCTGCCGAAATATTTCAAGCTCGCTGGAAGAATCAGGGATAGGCAGCTCAATCAGAAACTGGGCCAGGTTTGTTTCGTGAGCTATCCCCGTTACAGCCCTTCGCCCACGGGTGCTGTAATTACCCTTTATCAAAGAAGCCTCAGTCGTAATCAGCGTCCCCGTACCGGGATTCTCCAGGCTCTTCACCATAACGCGTACATTATTCCGCATGGCGACCTCTACTGCCCGGGGGTGTATTACCCTTGCCCCCTCATATGCCAACTGGCATACTTCACCATAAGTAATTTGCTGAATGACTCTTGCCTCTTTAATAATTAAAGGATCAGCAGTCATTATTCCGGATACGTCGGTATATATCTCCACTCTCTCAGCGTCTAAAGCCGCTCCCAGGATAACGGCCGAAGTATCGCTCCCCCCCCTGCCCAGGGTATTTATCTCGCCTTGAGCATCTGCCCCCTGAAAACCGGTGACAACGGGTATTTCATTTAACTGCAGGATTTCCTTAATTCTGAAAGGCTGGCAATCAACCACTTCAGCTTCGCCATAGCGTCCATCGGTCAGAAAACCGGCCTGAATACCTGTTAGCGCGCAGGCCCGCAATCCCTTGGCGCTGAGAAAAGCGGCAACAACCACAGCGGATATAATCTCTCCGCAGGACATGATTAAATCAAGCTCTCTGAGCGAAAGATCATCATATTCACCCAGTGCAAGGGCTCTCAACGTATCGGTCGCATAGGGGGCCCCGTCACGTCCCATCGCCGAAACCACAAGAACAACCTTAAATCCCTCTTCCAGGGCATCCTTAACCCGTTGGAAGATCAAACTCCTTTTCTCCGGGGTAGTAACAGAAGTCCCACCATACTTTTGCACCAGTATTTTCAATATCCCTCACCTCAAGTATCTGGTCAACATCGTATTATTATAAAAGCAATTCTGCGATCTGAATAGAATTGGTTGCAGCACCCTTGCGGATATTGTCGGCAACGACCCACAGGTTCAGGCCATAGGGAACAGAGCGATCAGCGCGTATCCGGCCAACAAACACTTCATCCCGGCCCTCGGTATCAACAGGCATCGGATAGCTCAATTCTGATGGATTATCCAGCACGATAATACCCGGAAACTCCGAGAGGAGGCGCCGGGCGTCGCCGGGTGACAGGGGATTATTTAGCTCCACGTTTACAGCTTCGGAATGCCCGTTAAATACCGGCACCCTTACCGTGGTTGCCGTAACCGGCAAATCCGGGAGGTTCATTATTTTACGTGTTTCCCGGATCATTTTCATCTCTTCTTTAGTATAATCGTCTTCATCAAAAACATCTATATGCGGTACCATATTAAATGCAATTTGATATTGTTTGGCAGCACCTTTATAGGGTATCCTCTCCTTCGGCATTGCTGTTCCATCCAAAACAGCACGGCTCTGGGCCACCAGCTCATCTACAGCTTCCCTCCCCGCTCCGGAGACAGACTGATAAGTAGCTACCACCACCCTTTTCAAGCCGGCCGCCGTATGCAACGGCTGTAAGGCAACAACCAGCTGGATCGTAGAACAATTGGGATTGGCTATCAGACCCTTATGGTTTAATACGGCTTCCGGGTTAACTTCGGGGACTACCAGCGGTACTTCCGGATCCATGCGGAAAGCGCTGCTGTTATCAATAACAACGGCTCCTCTTTTTACCGCTTCGGGAGCCAGTTGCAGGCTGATATCCCCTCCCGCGCTGAAAAAGGCAAAATCAATACCCTCAAAAGATTCGGGCCTGGCTTCTTCAACAACATAATCCCGGCCGTTAATACTAATTTTTTTGTCGGCAGAGCGTGATGAGGCAAGGAGTTTCCAGCCTTTTATTGGAAATTTTCTCTCCTGCAATATTTCAATAAATTTCTGCCCTACCATACCCGTAACACCAACTACCGCAACATTGTACCCGGCCATAAAATCATCTCCTTGCTTTTATTTTATATTTTTTTCGGGAAAAAGTTTCCTCCTGCGGGTACAATAATTAACCAAACCTGATTGCTCCTTTAATACGTTCCATGGCTTCCTTCAGCCTCTCTTCACCTACGGTCAGAGCAATACGGAAATAACCCTCGCCATTCTTACCGAAGCCCCTGCCGGGGGTTACAACAACCCCGGTCTTTTCAAGGATATACGTTACAAACTCCTGTGAAGTATAGCCCTGTGGAACAGGAGCCCAGATATAGAACGTAGCTTTCGGGGGATCAATATCCCAACCGGCATCCTGCAGGGCTTTTACTACCACATCTCTTCTGTCTCTGTACAGTTTTCGCAGATCTTCCAGAAAAGGCTCCATCAAGGGGTTAGTAAACGCTTCAACCCCTGCATACTGAATCGCTTTAAAAAGGCCGGAATCCACATTGGTCTTAAAGCGGTAAAGGGCTTCTACCGCAAGGCTATTGCCAACCGCATAACCGATACGCCATCCGGTCATATTAAATGTTTTCGAAAGGGAATTAAATTCAATGGCTACCTCTTTGGCGCCATCTATTTCCAGGATGCTAACCGGGCGGTAATCATCAAAGGCAATCTCGTTATACGCGGCATCGTGACAGATAATAAGGTTATACTCCCTGGCAAAACTAACCGCTTCCTCAAAAAACTCCTTCGTCGCCACCGCGCCCGTAGGATTATTGGGATAGTTCAAAAATAACAACTTTGCCCTGCTGGCGGCCTCAACAGGAATGCTCCGCAAATCGGGCAAAAAGCCCTTCTCTTTTAAAAGCGGCATCTCCTGGGGAATCCCTCCCGCAAAAAGAGTTCCTATTCCATATACCGGATAGCCCGGATCAGGTACCAGGTTAACATCCCCGGGATTGGTAAAACAAAAGGAAATATGGGCGATTCCCTCTTTTGAACCGATTAAAGGAACTACCTCTTTTCCTGGATCCAGTTCAACGCCATGGCGGCGCAGGTAATAAGCTGCCACCGCTTCCCTGAACTCTTTTACGCCCTCATCGGGCGGGTAAGTATGGTTGGATGGCCGGGCAACTTCTTCCTGCATGCGCTTGATAATGTAACCTGGAGTAGGTGAATCCGGATCCCCTATCCCCAGTTTGATCACATCGATACCCTTCTCCTGGGCTGCCTTTATTTTTTTATCGATTTCGGCAAACAAATACCTGGGCAACAAACGGATTCGTTCAGCGGTACGATCCATCTAAGATTCCTCCCTTCTATAAATTAATCTTATTCATTTTATAATCTCGCCAATTTCTCCGCTGAATACTTCTTCAGCAGGGCCTTCCATATATACTTTCTCTCCTTTAACCCAGCTAATTTTTAAAATGCCTCCCGGAAGGTGGGCATACACATCTGTTGCAGGGCGAAGATGCCCGTTAATGACACCCGCCACCACGGCCGCGCAAGCGCCGGTTCCACAGGCCAGAGTAGGCCCGGCGCCTCTTTCCCAGACTTTAACAATAATCGTTTCGGAGTTTTTTACCTCCACAAATTCAACATTGGTCCTTCTGGGAAACAGAGGGTTTATTTCAAGCGCCTTGCCCCACCTTTTCCAGGGCTTGTTTTCCAAATCCTGCATAAAAACAACACAGTGGGGATTTCCCATACTAACCGCCGTAAAGTACAGTTCTTCATCATCCAGCACGATTTTCTCATTAACGGCACGACGCGGAGGCCCGCTCAGGGGAATCCTTTTACTGTCCAGAACCGGCTCCCCCATGTCAACCCTAACAGCCTCTACTTTTCGCCCGCTCAGGGAGAGGCTTACATTTTTCAGCCCGGATGCTGTTTCAAAATCAAAATAAAGGTCCTGGATATATCCTCTTTCCCAAACATATTTGGCCAGGCAACGAATAGCGTTGCCGCACATCTCCGCTTCACTTCCATCAGCGTTAATAATACGCATCTGGAAAGGGGCCTGCGTGGAAGTATCCAGGATAACCAGCCCGTCAGCACCGATACCGAAATGCCTCCTGCACAGTTGTGGAGCAAACGCCACCAGGCCGGCATGCTCCATTTTAGATTCAATATTATCAATGATAATAAAATCATTGCCAAGCCCCTGCATTTTGGTAAATCTCATGCAATTCTCACCTTTCTTAAAGTTCATCAAGGGCGACAAGGTCTTCATATGTTTCCCTGCGTACAATAACCCGGGATTTTCCGTTCCTGACAAAAATCACCGCCGGCCGGGGGTTGCGATTATAATTGCTGGCCATGGAATAGCAGTAAGCTCCGGTACTGAAAACAGCAAGGAGATCCCCTTTTTCAACGGGTGGCAGGATAGTATTCTCAATCAGCAGATCCCCGGATTCGCAGGCTTTACCGGCAATGGTGACCGTCTCCGCCGGTTCCTGCGCGGCCTTGTTTGCCAGCACTGCTTCGTAACCTGCCCCGTAAAGCGCGGGGCGAATATTGTCCATCATCCCT
>JAAYOY010000093.1 GCA_012520035.1 Bacillota bacterium | reverse complement strand
GGTTGATTATATGGAAAACATGCTCCAATTTTATAAAAATGATAATTTTTCCAATCATATTGGTGCCGAGTTGTTAGAAGTATCTGAAGGGAAGGCCAAAGCAAAAATGGATATAAAAAAACACCATTTAAATAGCTTTGGCATTGTTCATGGCGGGGCGATTTTTGCTCTTGCAGATCTGGTTTTTGCTTTAGCATCAAATTCACATGGAAATATTTCAGTAGCAATAAATGTAAATATTTCATATTTAAAAGCGGCTACCGGTGGGACCCTGTATGCCGAGGGGCAGGAGGTCTCAATAAATCCGAAACTCGCCAGTTATGCGATTAACATCACTGATGAAAAAAATGAACTGATCGCCATTTTCCAGGGAATGGTTTACAGGAAAAAAGAAAAAATATCATAATATTATAATAGCTTATATTTGATCCAGGAAGGAATTCCTTCCCGGAAAAAAGAATTCATTAAGTCGTTATTAATTAATATTTGGCGGGTGCTAAGGAGGAGTAATCATGGCGCGGATTGCTTTGGTAACAGATTCAACGGCATATATAGACCAGGAAAAAATTAAGAAGCACCGGATCGAAGTAGTACCCCTTTATGTAAATTTCCCGGACGAGGTTCTTGAAGACGGGTCTATTAATAATGCTCTTTTTTTTGAAAAGATGAGGAGTTCTTCAAAATTACCTTTTACATCACAACCCTCTCCAGGGGATTTTATAAAGGTCTATGAAAGATTGGTAAAAGAAGGAAAAGAAATAATCAGTATTCATATTTCATCGGGTATCAGCGGTACGGTAGAAAGCGCAAATTCTGCTGCCAGAATGGTAGACCCATTCCGTATCTCCGTTGTGGATTCCCAATTTACCTCTGCCGGGTTGGCCATGATGGTATTATATGCGTCGAGGGCTGTTGAGGAGGGGAAAACGCGGGAAGAGATCGTGGCATTACTGGAAAAATTAAAAAGCAAAACCCGTATCCTCTTTGTACCGGACACGCTGGAATATTTACGGAAAGGCGGTCGTATCGGCGGTGCCCAGGCTCTGTTGGGAACATTGTTAAATATTAAACCGGTGCTGTGTTTTAACGGGGGAAGAGTTGATGTATTCGATAAGGTACGGACGATGAAAAAAGCTTTGCGAAGGATAGTGGATGAGTTGCCGTCTAATACGGAAGGGCTGCAGGTAGCTATTCTAATTGCCGAGACTTCACCAATACACCTTCAAATGATGGAGGAACTTTTAGCAGAACGTTTGCCGGGTATGAAAATTGAAAAATACGAACTAAGCCCCGTAATAGGTACTCATGTAGGGCCTGGCGTGCTTGGCCTGGCATTTATGCAGCATCTTATACAATAATACAATAGTGGAGTGTACACAATGACAAAAACCAGACAAGGAAATGTGTTTCTTGATGGCAATGATTTGCGCAATATGATTCTCGAAGCCTGTAATTACTTTGAATTATACAAAGAATCCATCAATGAGTTGAACGTCTATCCGGTTCCGGATGGAGATACCGGTACAAATATGTGTTTGACGATGGCGGCTGCCGCGAAAGAGCTTCAAGGGGTATCTTCTGATTCAATAGGTGAGATTGCCGATATTACTGCCCGTAGCTCGCTAATGGGAGCGAGAGGTAACTCCGGGGTAATACTGTCTCAACTGTTCAGGGGTATTGCCCGGGGCCTTGCCGGTAAAGACGAGGCCAGCCTTGGAGAGCTGGGAAAAGCTTTTCAATATGGTATTGTCTATGCTTACAATGCTGTTAACAAACCAGTCGAGGGAACGATTTTAACGGTAGCCAGGGAAATTGCCAAAGGCAGCCGGGAGGCGATTCAAACACCGCTGGATTTTACAGGTTTGCTGCGTATTGCTATTGATAGCGGACGAAAAGCGCTGGACCAGACTCCGGAACTTCTCCCTGCATTAAAAGAAGCTGGCGTGGTTGATGCCGGAGGCCTTGGATTGATCGTTTTTCTTGAAGGTTGTCTGCAAAGTACTTTGAAACGGACGGCAGAAAAGGAGGGCGCTTCTTACATTTTTGAGAATAAAACCATACCGGTTTTGGAGATAACCGATTCAATTGAAGGTGGAGATGAAGCTGATCGTAATTTGGAGGAATTTAATCCGAATTATCCTTACTGCACGGAACTGCTCATTAAAGGGGAGAACATTTCTTCGCAGGAGGTACGCAAATTCCTTGAGACATGTGGGGATTCCCTCATTGTTGCCGGCGGGGGGGAGTTAATAAAGGTGCATATTCATACTGCCCACCCCGGGGATATACTGGAAAAATGCCTGGAAATGGGCAGTATTCATGACATTAAAATTGAAAATATGATCGATCAATATAAGGAAACCCGCTGGAGTTCCGGCAAGAAGGAGAGTCTTAAAAGAGCGCCTGCCGGTGATGCTTTAAAAAAGGGATTAGAGCCGGACTTAAAAGCAGCAATTGGCGTGGTGACGGTATCTTCAGGCGAAGGACTTACTGCTATTTTTAACAGCCTCGGGATAGATACGATTATCCCCGGAGGCCAAAGTATGAATCCCTCGGTTAAGGAAATTGTAGATGCTATTATGGATCTGCCGAACGAAAAGATTATTGTTCTTCCCAATAACAGCAATATTAGGCTAACTGCCCAGCAGGCTGCCGATCTGGTAGATAAGGAAGTCATGGTTGTCGATACAAGGAGTATACCCCAGGGTATTGCAGCTTTACTTGCTCTGGATAAGAAAAAAACACTTGCAGACAATTATCGCCATATGTGTGATCGGGCGATCCAGGTAAAAACCGGTGAAATTACTTTTGCCACCCGCCATGCAAAAGTCAATAATATTAGTGTAAACAAGGGGGATATAATCGGTATTAGCAACGGCAATCTCCTGGTCAGCGGAAGTACAATAAATGGGACACTAACTGAACTGGTCAAGTCAATTGTGACCGCGGAGGACGAAGTCCTTACCCTTTTTTATGGCCGGGACGTCACCGGAAAGGATGCCAGGGCTATAGCAGATCAGCTTGGCGAACAATATCCTTTTCTTGAGGTAGAGTTGCAGTACGGTGGTCAGCCTCTTTATTATTATCTAATTTCAATAGAATAGTATAGTAACTTAGAGGGGATAGAAAATTTAAAGAAAAGAGTATTAAGGATTATTTCCCAGGGACCTGTTATGCCGTGTTCAAGGTTATGGGAAATTTGTTGT
>JAAYOY010000012.1 GCA_012520035.1 Bacillota bacterium | reverse complement strand
GAATATCAATTAAATATCGGCAACGAAAAGATAATTGCCGGGCTAAGTGTTTTGGTTGAAGCTGTACATAGATACGGAGCAAAACTATCGATAGAACTCAACCATGGTGGGGGGGCGCTGATAAATCGCGAGGAAGCCATTGCACCATCACCTATTCCATCCAAGCTGGAGGAAATGCTGGCAAAAATGGAGGGAAGAAAGAAAATCAGGGTCATTGAGATGACCCAGGATATGATAGATGAGGTTATCGACAATTTTGCCCGTGCTGCAGAAAGATGTTTGAAGGCAGGTTTTGAAATGATTATGATTCATGGGGGACATGGACACCTGCTTGCGCAATTTTTATCGCCATATTCTAATAAAAGGACCGATGCCTACGGTGGAAGCCTTGAAAACAGGGCGAGGTTTGCCCTGGAGGTTTTAACTGAGATTCGTAAGAGGGTTGGCAACAAGCTTGCAATAGAATATCGTATCAGCGCCAATGAATTAGTTCAGGGAGGTATGCAGGAAGATGAAACTATAGAGTTTGTCAAGATGATACAGGATAAAATTGATCTTCTGCATATTTCTTCTGGAATTTTAGGTGATCCAAATTCATCACAATATTTAATTCAACTTACTTATTTCCCTTATTGTCATAACGTACATTATGCAGAAAAGTTCAAAAAAGAATTGAATATTCCCGTTGCAACCGTTGGTTCTATCAGCAATATACAAATGGCAGAAAAGATAATTTCAGAAGGGAAAGCTGATATTGTAGCGATGGCGAGGGCTGTTATTGCCGATCCCGAGATTGTCAATAAAGCACGGCGGGGAGAGGTAGAAGAAGTCCGACCATGTCTTCGTTGTAACATTTGTACAGGGAATACTCGCAATAACCTCCCTATCCGTTGTACTGTTAACCCGATCATTGGCAGGGAATTAGATTATACCGATATTAAGCCGGCGAAAAAGAAGAAAAAAGTTGTCATTATTGGCGGTGGGCCTGCCGGGATAATGGCTGCGTTAACAGCATCGCGCAGGGGGCATGAAGTCGTATTGTTCGAGAAGAGCGATAATCTCGGAGGAAACCTCATACTTGCAGCAGGTCCTTCTTTTAAGGCTGACATGAAAAATTATCTCGGGTGGTTAATCCGGCAGGTGCAAAAAGATCCAAATATTAAAATAATAACAAAATGCGAAGCAAAAATTGATATCATAAAATTAGAAGAGCCGGATGCAGTTATTATAGCGACCGGTTCGGAACCTTTAATTCCGGATGTTCCAGGTAAGGATAGAGACAATGTAGTATGGGTAGGGGATGTACACATAGATCGTGTAACAGTCGGGGAAACGGTTATTATTGTCGGCGGTGGATTGACCGGTTGTGAGGCTGCGCTTCATTTAGCGCAGCAGGGTAAAACAGTAACGGTTATTGATATGCTTACTCAGAAGGAACTTGCTGCCGGAATACCACGTGGTTTGATGACCTTGCTTAACGAAAACGGCGTTCATTTCCTGACAGGAGTAAAACTTGAAGAAATCATTGAAAATGGAGTAATTGTTATTGACAAATCATGGAGAAGAATTAAAGTTCCGGCTGATACAGTGGTTTTATCCCTGGGTTTTAAACCCCGCAGAGAAATCCCCAATTCTTTTATTGATAGAATGTCTGAAGCATATACCATAGGGGATTGTAGAAAACCAAAGGACTTGAAACAGGCAATACATGATGGTTTTAATGTTGCAGTGGAAATTTAAAGATAAACTAATTTAGTTTTCATATTATGGTTTGGAAAAGGATTAGAACGAAAGTACATTCCAATAAAATAAAAATTTTAGGTTTATTGATATATTACTGCAATAAAACTACCTGCAAGCTTGGGAAGTAATAAAAGGGGGAAAAAAATGAACATTAAAGCGGATATTCTGATAATAGGTGCGGGTGGGGCTGGATGCCGGGCTGCAATAGAGAGTTCTAATTATAATCCGGAGGCAAAAATCGTTATTCTCAATCAGGGGCCGGTCGGTAGGAGCGGTTTAACCGTAATGGCCAACGGAGGTATGCGCTGGGTTTCTCATCCGGATGATTCTCCTTTTAATTTGTTTCAGGATATTCTGGAAGTCGGTTGCTACTTGAACGAGCAAAACTTGGTGGAAGTTTTGACCGAAGAGGGTCCTCAGAGGGCAGAAGAACTGATTCAATGGGGAGCAAAAGAGCTTATATATGCAGAAAAATCTCGTAGTGGCGGGCGATCACCTGATGATCCAGGGAGAGGCCAATCCTACCCGAGAAGTCACTATATTCCCGGTGTAACCTATATGGCGGCATTACGTAATCAACTAGAACGTAGATCCAATATTACTGTAATAGAGGATGCTATTGCTACGAAACTCCTTGTCGCCGGAAATAGAGCTGTCGGAGCAATTGTGTTAAATATTAGGACCGGAGAAATATTTTTAGTAGAAGCAAAAGCTACGGTTCTAGCCTCGGGCGGTCTGGGGGAACTCTTTGCTAATTCTGACAATTGCCCGTTTGGTATGCGTGGACATGCTTCAGGTATGGGTTATGCCCTTGCTTATCATGCCGGCGCGGAGCTAATAGATATGGAGATGGTTCAATTTACCGGCAATCAACTGTATCCGCCCTGGCTATTAGGCAACCCCGCCTTGCTTGTTAGCATGTGTGGGGGAAAATATATTAATGCTCTCGGTGAAGAATTTATGAAACTGCCTTTGCCTAGGGATGCAATACAAAGGCTGGCATATAAAGAGATCAAGGAAGGAAGAGGAACTGAGCGGGGCGGGGTCTACATCGATCTTACTGCTTCACCCCTGTCACGTGAGGAGATTGAGGAACAGCTAAAACTTTCCCTGGCCGTTGAGATTGGAAAAGAACGATGGAAACTAATCCAAGAAATGAGTGCAGATAACCCTGACCCTAGAAATTGGAAAATAGAGTTTACCCCTGGAGGTGCCCATTTTTTCATGGGAGGGGTAAAAATTAATGAAAAGTGCGAGACCAACATTGAGGGCCTTTATGCTGCAGGCGAGGTTTCGGGAGGTGTTCATGGGGCTAACCGGATGGGTGGGAATGCCCTGGTAGAAATCATTGTATTTGGAGCAAGGGCTGGAAGATACGCAGGAGAATTTGCCAAAAATGTAGACTGGACAAAGCCTGAAGAGTGTTTGCTAAAAGATGAACATGAGAGACTGATGGGATTTTTCAAGGAACGGGGGGTTAATGCCAATACATTAATCGATAGGCTTGCCATACTCATGGCAAATAAGGTAGGAGTAGCGAGAACAGAAGGTGAACTTAAAAAGGCTCTCGCAGAGATAGAATATTTGAGGACAAATTATCTTCCTCAAGTTCGAGCTGCACGAGGTTTAAGGTATAATCTTGGGTGGGTGGAAGCTATACAAATATCTTACATGTTGGATTTAGCTGAAATGATTACCAGGTCGGCGATCTTTAGAACAGAGAGCAGGGGGGCACACTATCGGGAAGATTTTCCGGAGTCAGATTCTTCCTGGCTCAAGCATACCCGGATTATGAAAAAGGACGGCACTATTAATTTAGGGACAGCCCCAATAACAGTCACTAAATTGAATTTGGGAGGAAGAAAATGAACAAAAAATCTATTTATTTAAAGGTGTTTCGGTATGATCCAAGTACAGATTATGCGCCTACCTATAAAAACTACGAGATCCAATGGAGGGAAGGTCTTTTATTGTTAAAAGCGCTTAAAGATATTCGTGATAATTTTGATGAAACTTTAGCCTTCCGTGACTTTTGCTGTGGATGTTCATGGTGCATGTCATGTCTCATGATGGTTAATGGAAAAGCAATTCGTGCTTGTTCAAGGCTTCTTAAAGCAGGAGAAAGCCTGCTGATTGAACCGCTGAAGGGAAAGCCTGTCATTAAGGATCTTGTAGTTGACTATGGTATAAAAATGACTACGCCCCAAGGTACGTTTAAAAAGATGGAAGGAATTCTTGTTAAAAAAGTATAGTCAAAAAGTATCCGAGTATTATTTGATTATAAATTCAGAACTACAGCAAATATCCTGATTAACATATTAATTAAAGCCCATCTCCGCGATTGTGGTAATTCTCTTTTACAGAAATCACAGGGGTGGGTTTTTTGATATCCGATCTGTTTTTCCTTATTTTCTCCCGGTAAATATAATAAATAATATTATTTAAAAATTAAATTAATAAAAAAGGATAGTATAGAGCGGCATTTGCTAATTTGAGGGATATTCCACTTATTAAGAAATTTTATTTTAATGTCATTTAGCTGACAGAACATAGAAACAAGTTAGGCTATAATTAAAAAAAATTAGTTAAAAGGAGCTAAATATATGGTAAAGACGGAAAAATGCGAATACTGCGGGAGGCTTATTAAAGGTGAACCTGAAATATTTACCCGTAGGGGTAAAGAGCATGTCTATTGTTCTGACTTTTGCTTTAAGTTACATTTTTATGATGCACCAACAATTTCATATGAAGATTTGCAAAAGATGTATGAGCTTCGTTGTATAAGTGTTCAGTTCGATTAAAAAAAGAAAAAAAGGAGGCAGAATAATGGTTGCAAAATTGGAAGAAATGGCTGACAATATTATCGAAACGGAATTTTTAATTATCGGTGGCGGCTTAGTTGGAAGTATGGCTGCTATTCGGGCAAAAAGAAACAACAAAGATATTGACGTTACTATTATTGATAAAGCCCGTATGGAATATAGCGGGGATGGAGTCGGGCTGGATAATTTCAATCAAGTAACTCTACGCAAAGAAGATATTAACAGAAAAGTAACAGAAGATGATGTAAACAAGGCTGTATTTGGCGCTGAAAGGTTAAAAGGGCTTAAAGATTTAAAATTAGATGCTATCCAAATGAAGAATTCTTATATTTCCCAGCCGATTTTAGAAGAAATAGGTGTAAAAGTTCGCGAAGATGACGGTACGCTTAAAGTGCTGCAGGGATATAGAAACGGAACGGTTTGGGGACGTGTGGAATACGACGAAAACGGAAAACCAACCGAACCTTTTTTTGGCTCGTTTTCCCGGGCATCCGATCTTAAAATGAGATTAGGAACTGCGGCTCGCAAACTGGGTACCAGGGTTTTTGATAGGACCATGCTTACCAGTATCATTACCCGTGACGGTGCAGCGATAGGTGCAACTGCACTGAATACAAGAACAGGAAAGTTTTTAGTATTTAAAGCAAAGGCAATTTTATTGGCTACCGGTGCGGCAAGTAGATTATACCCCCATCAGTGGGCTCCTTTTCCAAACCGTTTGTTTTATACTTTAACATCGCCTGTGAATCATGGTGGAGGCCATATCAACGCGCTTGATGCCGGAGCGAAGCTTTATTGTATGGAGATGTCAAACGTTTATAATGTGTCAAAAGGGATCAATCACAGCAGCGGGGGTGGTGGATGCAACTGGTACTTTAAAATGTACAATTCAAAAGGGGAATATCTTGAGGATAAATACCCTGACATGGTAGTTACAAAAGCGGGAGGCAAAATACCGGGGATCAATTTTCTTTTTGCACCGGATATGCAAAATGCAGAAGTTGAAAAAGATGTTATTTTGTCCGCCAAACATAATGCTACACCTGATGAAATAGCTGCCGTTTATTTTACCGCGGTGACCGAACCGCCAAAAGCACTTAAGTTCCATAAGCTTGCCGGAGGATTAACAAACGAACGCCCTGCCGAATGCATAGCTGTTTTAACCGGTATAGGGCAGGCAGGTGGCGGGGTCTTGCGTGAAAACGAATATTCCGAGACAGGTGTAAAGAATTTGTTTGCTGCCGGTAATGTTACAGGAAATGGGGGTTCACATGGATTTACATGGGGATGCCTGATTGCCGACCATGTTACCGAATTGGTAAAAGATCAAGACTATAAAACGATTGACGGCGAACAATTAAAACAGATAGCAGAAACTAAGGAATGGGTGTTTTCACCGCTAGCGCGGAAAAGTGAATACAAAATCAATCCATTGGAGTTGGAGGACTATATAAGAGAGGTTAATTATAATTATATAGGTATTCATAAAGTAAAACCCAAAATAGAGCGTGCAATTGAGCTAATTAGATTTGCCAGGGAAGGGGCAGTTCCACTTTTATTTGCGAATAACCCGCATGAACTTATGCGCGCTATTGAGGTGCAGCACATTATAGAGATATCCGAGTTACATGCCCAATCATCTTTATTAAGAGATGAAAGCCGTCTTGGTCCTGTTCATTACCGTGAGGATTATCCGCAATTGGATCCCAAATGGGATAATAAAATTGTAACTGCAAAAAAAGTTGATGGGGAAATCAAATACAACATAGAGGATCTTAATTAGGGAGGAGACGGGTTATGCATAAAGTTAAGGTAAACTACGGTCCTGAAATAGATTATAAATATTGCAACGGCTGTGGGGAGTGTTATGAAAACTGTCCCATGGATGTTTTTGGTTGGGATGAAGAAAAGCAAATGCCTGTTGTATTGTATGCCGGTGAATGCTCGATATGTTGTTTTTGTGAAACCCTGTGTCCGGAAGTGGCAATCGATGTTCTTATCCCATTACATCACATGCTCGACTTCGGTATTTCCCCGGTCACACTAAGTAAAAAAAGTAAGTTTTTAGGGATAGAATAAACTAAAAAAATTTATAGGGAGTTGAAAAAAATGATAAGAAAAAAATTTGCAATGTGGAAGATTATAGCTATGGTTTTATCGCTTGTATTTTTTGTGTTTATAATAGGATGCCAATCTGCAACCCAGCCATCGGATGAATCACAAACAGGTAAAGAAGCAGCTGATGAGGTAATTGAGCTAAGATTGACGCATATTAACTCATCTATACATCCCACGCATATAGCTTTGGAAAAATTTTCAGAAGAGGTCTATAACAGAACTAATGGCAAGGTAAAAATTGTTCTATTCCCATCAGATACCTTAAACCCTCCAATGGAAACATATAATGCAGTAAAAACGGGTCTGGCTGATATCGGAAGGGCACCTGTAGGGTATTCAGCTGCGGTTATGCCATTAAATAAGTTATTTGGTGACGCTATGATGGGGGTTCCAAACGCTACAGAAGCGGCTAAAATATGGACCATTGCATTTAACAATATGCCCGAGCTACAGGAAGAGCTTGATGGCCTGCATGTGTTATGGCTTAATAGTACCTCGGCGTTATCCGTTGGTACCACCGATACCCCGATTCAAAGCTTAGATGATTTTAAAGGTCTTATAATGAGATTCCCGCCCGGCTTGGAACCTCTGGCAGAGGCGTGGGGTGCTAGCCCTATTAGTATGCCCACAGGCGATATATATGTTGGCTTAGAGAAAAATACAATTGATGGCTTTTACGGGGGATCGGAAATGCTTGTATCTATGAAATTAGCTGAGTACGCAAAATATGTAAATACAAATTTGTCAATGGTATATGGCCTGTCCTATCTGGCAATGAATCAAAAAGTATGGGATTCCCTGCCCGCAGACGTTCAGGAGGTTTTTAATGAACTTGAGGAGTGGGGGCAGAATTTATTAATGGAGAGCTTTGATGAGGGCGAAAAAAGTGCACGGGAGTTTGCAGCGTCAGAGGGTTGTCAATTTACAGATATTGATGAAGTAGAATTGCAGAAAATATATGAAGTTTCCAAGCCTGTATTTGCCAAAATCGCCGCAGATTTGGAGAAGCAGGGTAAAGCGGCTAATAAAGTTTTAAGTGAGTTAGAAAGACTAACATCACAGAAATGAGGTTTTATTAGATGAGTTATAAAAATGCCAGCATAGCTGTTCGCAAGTTGTGTACGGTAATTAACGGAATAGCATGTATAATTTTAGCGTTCCTGGTATTGTTGCTGGTTGTTAATATTATTGGGCGTTTTATAAAATCCCCCGTTACCGGCAGTTATGAAGGAGTTCAATTCGGCTTTGCCTTAATAGTGTGTTTTTCAATAGCCGCTACAGCTTTAGCAGGCAAACATATTGAAATTGATCTTGTTTTTAACCGATACCCTCAAAAGTTTAAGACTGTATTGGAGATTATAAACCAAATAGTAGGTATAGGGCTATTCACTTTAATTGTATATAGGCTCTGTGCTGATGGGGCTGAATCTGCCAGATTAGTAGAAAAAAGCAGCACATTAGGCTTGCCTGTTTCCTTATTTAAATATCTTTTAGCTTTTGGCTTTGCTTTACTCGGATTAGTAATCTTTATGAAATTATGGGAACTGATAGGGGGACAAAAATGTCGTCAGCGATGATTGGTATAATCGGCTTTGCGGTCGTTTTATTGCTAATATTATTGTTTAAATTTCCTATTGGCTTTAGCATGATCTTGGTTGGTGTTGCCGGTATCGCCTATTTAACCTCTATTGAAACGGCTTTTGGCGCTTTAGGAGGGCAAATTTTTTCGGCCTCAGCCAGCTACGATATGGCGGTGGTTGCAATGTTTATCCTCATGGGTGAAATGGCTTTTGCAACGGGAATCAGCGATAAAGCTTACGAATCGGCATTTAAATGGTTGGGACGTCTGCGTGGCGGCTTGACCATGGCTACTATCGGGGCCTGTGCTGCTTTTGCTGCAGTGTGCGGATCTAGTCCGGCAACAGCGGCCACGGTAGGCAGCATTGCTTTACCTGAAATGAAAAAATACGGATATGATGACGAGATAGCTACCGGAAGTATAGCTGCCGGAGGGGTTCTCGGTATTCTCATTCCTCCCAGTATGGGCTTTATCCTTTTGGGTCTGCTTACAGAACAATCAATCAGTAAGCTATATATGGCCGGTATTGTACCGGGAATATTGCTTGCCGTGTTATTTATGTTAGCTGCTTATATAGTGGCAACTATAAGGCCTCAGGGCGCTGAAGTTCCGCCTGTTAGCTTCCGTGAAAAAGTAATATCCCTTAAGGGATTTTTAGAAGTAATAATAATATTTGTAGTAGTCATCGGCGGAATGTTTTTTGGCCTATTTACCCCTACTGAGGCCGGAGCCGTCGGCGTGGTGGCTATAATATGTGCAAGTTTGATAAGGCGTAATTTCACTTGGCAAATATTATGGCACTGTCTTCAACAGTCAACTATTATGGCAGGTATGATTATTGTTATCTTTATTGGTGCAAAGATTTTCAGTTATTTTTTAGCCGCGAGTACTCTCCCTTTTCAATTGGGTGAGATGATTGGGAATCTTCCACTGCCACCAATAATGATTATTGGTGCTATTCTTTTATTGTGGCTGGTATTGGGATGCTTAATGGACGCTATTGCGATGATCATGCTTACAGTGCCAATAATCTACCCGATAGTGTGCCAATTAGGGTTTGACCCCGTATGGTTTTGCGTATTGGGAGTATTGGCAATAGAAGCCGGTTTAATTACCCCTCCGGTCGGTATGAACGTATATGTAATAGCGGGCGTTGCCAAAGGTGTTCCTGTACACACCATATTTCGCGGGATAGTACCTTTTTTTATAGCGATTGTTGTATGTATAGCAATTATTATGGCTATACCCGGTGTCGCATTATTTTTACCCAATATCCTGTATTAACTGTTGTTATCTGATTGTACTTAATAGTTAGCTGAACATTGTTCTTTGACATTTTGACATTATATTTTGAATCAATAAAACGTCAGGAAAGTGACAGACATTACATCTTGAATTTAGCTATAGTTTAACTGTCAAGAAAATTATTACAGTAAAAAGTTGTTCTTAGAGGTCTTTCTAGTGCGATTAAATTAATTATTAGACTAGGAGGTATATTATGCCTGGAATGGAAAAGTGTGAATACTGCGGAAGACCTATTAAGGGTGAGGCTGAGGTTGTTGTTAGAAGAGGCAAAGAACATGTATACTGTTCCGATTTTTGTTTCAAGTTGCACTTCTACGATGCCCCTACGATTACGTATGAAGATCTGCAAAAGATGTACGAGCTTCGTTGCATAAGTGTGAAATTTGATTAAGAAAAGAAATTTAAGGGGGATAAATAATGACCAGGAAATTAGAGGAGTTAGCTGACGGGATTATTGAAACGGAATTTTTAATTATAGGCGGCGGCCTTGTTGGAAGTATGGCTGCTATTCGTGCTAAGAAAAATAACAAAAATATGGACGTTACTATTATAGATAAGGCGCGTATGGAATATAGCGGTGATGGAGTTGGGCTGGACAATTTCAACCAGGTTCCCCTTCGTAAAGAGGATATAAACAAAAAAGTCACCGAGGAAGATGCAAAGAAATCCGTTTTCGGTGCCGAGAGAATGAAAGGCCTTAGAGATTTAAAACTGGATGCTGTGCAGGCGAGTAATGCCTACATTTCACAGCCTATTTTGGAAGAAATCGGCG
>JAAYOY010000011.1 GCA_012520035.1 Bacillota bacterium | reverse complement strand
TTTGAGCTGAAAGAAGGGGTTTAATTTTTAATGAAGAATTATTGTTTATGAAGGAACTTGGAAGTCTAGAAAACAACTCTATAATAGATTAGAGTTGTTCAGACTGTTGACAAAATGGCTTTCAGGCCGTAGCGCCTGAAAGCCATTTTTTGATGAAGGAAGTAAGTTTGAGATGGATGAAGAAAAAATAGATAAGATATCTGAGATAAAAGAAAAAAAAGTGATTATGTGCAAAATAAGTTATTTGTTCCTTAAATAATGTGCAAATAGTGCCGTAAAAACTTGAAAATCAATCACTATTACTCGGTGCCTTTGAGAAAGGCCGCAAAGTGGATCAGTATTTTCCCATCATATTCCCTTTAAGGATCACTATTTTCCTGGCATTGGCGGATCACTTTTTTTTGAGCATGAAGAAGCATTGCATTTTCCTTCAAAACTGCCGGGATCAAGGTAGATGACTTTGAGGTAATAGCCCAGCTAAATTTTTAGACTGGATTGGCAGATAGCCATAAATGGCGACGATGTGGTGACGATTTTAAAAATCGGGGTTTTTGAGGGTGGAAAGAAAAAAAATGGGATGCCCCCAAAGCCGCTAAACATGGGCATCCGCACTACTTAACACTGGTGCACCTGGCAGGGATCGAACCTGCGGCACCCGGATTAGGAATCCGGTGCTCTGTCCTCTGAGCTACAGGTGCATTTACAGTAATCATTATAACATATGATATGCAAAAAACAAGGTATGAAGAAGTCTTACAATAATACAATAACGACCCTCTGGGGCTGTTATTTTTTTAATAATGGTACGCCCGCAGGGATTCGAACCCCGACTTCAGGCTCCGGAGGCCTGCGTGATATCCCTTTCACCACGGGCGCGTGTTATGGTGTATTACTAATCTTCGCTGACCTTTCGACCTTTCCTATAAACAATATTGTTATTTTAATGCTATTAAATTACTTTCACTTATAACAACACTTTGACAAAGCTCATTGCATCATTTTCCGGAACTCTGGAATCTGATCATAGCATCTTCGCCGGGAAAAGTCAATTCTCCCAGAAAGCCAATTCTTCCAGTAAAGTTAATCTTAAAAGTCAATCCTACCGGAAAAGAAGTGTGTTCATTCCGCCCATTTCCCGGGAGGGCATACTACATAAAAAAGCCCTCTTCAGGATAATATAATTTGTATGGCGAGGAAAAAATTGCTCTATGTAGCTAGGCCGCAAAGTGGAGGTATGTTAAAGCACCTGTGTGTTCTGGCAGCCTATTTTTCTGCGCGGTGGGATGTATCCATCGCCGCGCCCCCAACGGTATTAACCCAGGTTTATAGGGATGATGGCACCTTAAAGTATTTTAACCTGCCCCTTGCAGGTTATACCGCTCCCTTGAGGGACATTGCCGCATCTTTGCAGCTGGTAAAGATCTGCCGCCGGGAAAAAATTGATTTGCTCCACGCACATGGTTTTAAAGCGGCCTTTGTAGCTCTGGCTGCGGCAAAAATTTGCCGTGTACCTCTCTTGGTAACGGTGCACAATTTCCTGCTTCATCCTGAAAAAAGCATCTTTCCGGCGGAATATTACCACCGGGCTTTAAGAATCGCCGATCCATTGGTCACCGGCTATATTACAGTATCTGAAGCCTTGCGCCAGGAACTTGCAGATCGGAGTATTGATAGGGATAAAATTATCAGGATATATAACGGCATCAATTTCCGTGAATTCGAACCTGTAAAAATAATAGCGGGGATACCGGCGGATAGAGGAGATCCGGAAAGTGTAAATGAGGAAGGTTTACATTACAGTGGTATTATTCATAGTAATACTCTTGGCCCGGCAGAGGATGTTTTAAAGGTAGGAACTGCCGGAAGGCTGGTTTCTCAAAAGGGGATAGATATTTTTATTAAAGCCGCCGGCAAGATAGTATCCCTCTATGATCGCGTATGTTTTTATATTGCCGGTGAAGGGCCGGAAGGGAGCAGGCTGGAGTATCTTCGGGACCTGCTTGGTTTACAGGAAAAGGTCTTTTTCCTGGGGAATATAGAACAAATGGCCTCTTTTCTGGCAGGCCTGGATATTTTTGTTCTGGCTTCCCGCAGTGAGGGGCTTTCGATTGCCCTGCTGGAGGCGGGTTGTGCCGGTCTTCCCCTGATAGCCAGCGCCACGGGGGGTATCCCCGAAATTGTTCGTGACGGGAAAACAGGTATTCTCGTTCCGTCAGAAGATGAGTTGTCGCTTGCAGAGGCGATAATATTCCTCATCGAAGATCCTAAAAAAAGGAAACACCTTGGCGATGAGGCTGCAAGGGATATCCGAAAGCGGTTTAATGAAGATAATATGCTTATAGAAACGGAAAAGGTTTACAATGAAGTATTTAAGAAAAGGACGGGTAATACTGCCTGCTTTGGAAAATCAGTCTGAGCAACTACCGGGTTTTTTTAATGAGAAAAGGATATTGAAGGCTGCGGTACTGCTGATTTCTGCTGTACTATTTTTCTGCTGCATTTTTTCAGCTGCGTTTGCGAATGAGCTTACGGGCGGAGGAAATTTTAGGTATATAAAAATGGATACTGTTCAAGCTATCGAAGGGCAGGTTAAGGGAAAACCAGCCAGCTTAAAAGGGACTACAGGCAACGCAGGGGATAAAATCCATGTGGAAGGGACAAACAGGTTTTCTGGGGTCGCTGCAATTGAAGAAATTGCTAAGGGCGAAGGGGCAACGCGCGATGAAAAGAGCGGTTGGGACAGTAAAAAGATTACTTACGGTAAAGATTTAAAGCGCAAGGTAATTCTGATCACTCTAGATAAAATTTCCCTGGATGACCTGCTTTCGTATGCCGGGCCTGTTTTCCGTACGATTATGGATGAAAGTGCAGTGGCGCTCATGAATGTTAATACCGCCGGTTCCCTGAGCAGTGATAGCGGCTACCTGACCATTGGTGCAGGTGCCCGTCTTCTGGGAAACTGGAGCGCCCGCCGTGCTTATAACAGGGATGATACTTTGGATAACGATGCGGTGGATGCCCTTTACCGCCGGCATACGGGCAGTGATGACCTTCCGAAGGGAGATGTGCTGCACCTCTATCCGGGCGTTTTGCAACGCCTGAACGAAGCGCGGACTTATCCTTTTCTCATTGGGGCCCTGGGGGAGACCTTAAAACTAAACGGAATGCATGCAGCAGTCCTGGGAAATGCCGATAGCAGTTCGCCAAACAGGCTGGCGGTAACAATAGCCATGGACAGGGAAGGGTCCGTATCCTACGGGGATGTAAGCAAAGCGTTGCTCAGAGAAAAGGAAGATTTCCCCTTTGGTTCTGCCGGGGATGCTTTAGCTTACCTTAATGCTTTTGAATCATTTTATGAAAAGGCATCGCTGATTGTAGTCGAGTGGGGTGATACACGACGCATAGATGACTACCTGGATCATCTGCCTTACTCAAGAAGGGGTGAGCTGCTTAGGAGTTCGTTTGAGGAATTTGACCGCTTTTTACGGGGGATAATGCCTTTTCTGGTTGAAGGAACAAAGCTTATCTTCCTGACGCCTTCGCCTCCAAATTCCGCTTTTAGCTCGGGGCAGAGGCTGACTCCGGTTATTTCTTATAACCCTGCATCCCGCGAGCAGGGGCTGCTGTTATCGGCATCAACCAGGCGCCCGGGTATTGTTACCAATCTGGATATCGTTCCTTCTGTTCTGGATCACCTGGGTATAGATGAGAAGCCGGTATTTCTCTTTGGCGCTCCTTTCCAGGATATACCCGTAGTAAACCACCTGCAGGAGCTTGCGGCGACCTCCCGGAGTATTATGCGCATCTATAGCCAGCGTCCGCCGGTTATTAAGGGATATTTAACGGTTCAGATTATATTGCTTCTGGGAGGTCTGGCTGGATTGCTTTACCGTTTCAAGCCGGTAAAAAAATTGATCCCCGTATATTATGCTCTCCTTTTTTTCCCGCTGGCGGTTCTCCTCAGCCCTGTCCTGCCCGGTTTCCCTGCCGAATCCCTTTATGTCAATGTCTTTTGGATTTTGGGGATTACTTTGCTGTTTACCGCCCTGGCTTATCTTCTTTTCAAAGACCATCTGGCGCTTTTATCTTTTGCAGGGCTGCTCGTTTTTGGGACATTGCTCCTCGATCTTTTATGCGGGGCTGCCCTGAACAGCCGCTCCTTTCTTGGTTACGATCCTATAGGGGGTGCGCGTTTTTATGGTCTGGGGAATGAATACATGGGGATTATGATCGGTTCTTTTATCCTGAGTATCGGCTCGCTGAGTTCGCTCATTACAAAGAAGAAAATTTCTCCCGGGCAGGCCGCAGGAGATCAAACAGCAGAAAAGCTTCCTCTTCAGGTGCATATCTCAGGGGAGAAGGATCCTGAAAAAGATTTTCAGCAACAGAAAGTTCCCAAATGGCAGGCGGTGTTCTTTTGGGCCTTTATTGCCCTGGCATATTTTATTCTTTTTGTAATGGCTTCCCCCGTATACGGAACTAATTTCGGGGGGGCCGTGACCGCAGGGGTGTCGCTTGCCGTGACCTCGGCCGGCTTGCTGGCCTTTTTGGGCCGTAAGGGAATCGTCATGCTTCCCCGTCTGATGCATGATAACACCGGGAATAAAAAGAGACATGCCGTTTCTTTTTATCCACAGAAATTATATATCTATTTAATTTTTATTCTGGCGGCAGGTGCCCTGCTTTATTATCTCAATCTTCCCCGTCCTGATGCGGCGGTATCGCACCTGGGCCGGACCCTGGAACTGGTGCGCAGCGATGGTCTTGTGGAACTTTGGGATATTGCCTGGCGCAAACTGGAGATGAACTATCGGTTGGTGCGGTATTCCCTCTGGAGCAGGATCATGTTTCTCTTTATTTTTCTGGTAATTTTTCTTTATTATTATCCGGTTGGCCTCTCCGAAAAGATATTTAACGAAAAACCGGGTTTTAAAGCGGCGATCGGTGGGATTATCGCGGGAACGATTACTGCTTTCCTGTTTAATGATTCCGGTGTTGTGGCGGCGGCAACGATTATGCTTTACG